>DBDO01000143.1:916-12558 GCA_002293605.1 Desulfovibrionaceae bacterium UBA930 | reverse complement strand
CCTGCACCCACGCCGGGGCCTGCCCCATGCTGCCCGCGCAAGACGAGGGTGCGCGGCAAGGCCGGAGCTATTCGGGCTGGTGCCACTTCATTCACCCTGCGGAGCAGGCTCCGGCTGCCCTGCGCGAACTCAGCGCCAGGGCGCAACTGGAAAAGGACAGTCTGGCCTTGAGCTGCCTGCTCCTGCAACGGCCCGAGGGACAGGCGAAAAAGCTGGCCAGCCCTGGGGCTGAAAATGATCTGGATGCCNNATTATGGCCGAAGAGGGGAGGAAGGATGCCGCCCGTTTTTTGCATCAGGAAGGTGCCCGGCCCCTGCCTTCTGCGCCTGCCTCTGTAGAGACAGACCGGAAGACGGACGCGCATCTTCGGATTATTTCCGCGCCCATACGCCTGCCCGATCAGGAGCAGCCCGCCCGCTATGCCTGCTGCGAAAGGGGCCTGGCCCTGCTGCTTGACGCGCTGCGCGCCCCTTCCGGGGGCGGCGTGGTCTTGCCCTGGCCCAAAGAAGAACGGCGCGATGCCAAAACCGGGGCACTTATACTGGGACGCTCCGGAAGCAGTGAAAGAAGCCCGGGCAAGGCTGCGGAAGAGCAAAAGCGCGAGGGCAGACCCAAAAGGCGAAAAGCGTAAAGGAAAACGGCGCAGAGCGCCGTTTTCAGAAAATGCAGGCCCCAAGNNGTTGTGGGGCTTAAGCCCCACAACGTCACAAGAGGACAATAGGCTTGATTACGTCAGCCGACTTGTGGTGCATCATTTCCAGGGCTTCGCTGAGGTGCTCAAGACCTTTAAATGTATGCGTGACCATCAGGCCCGGATCAAGGCGTTTGTTCATAACCAGCGCGGCCATGCGCTCCATGCGCGCCCGCCCGCCTGGGGTCAGGCCGCCCTTGATGCTTTTGTGACCCATGCCGCAGGCCCAGCCGAGCCGGGGCACCGGCAGCACATCGCCTTCGCCAAAGTAGTTGACGTTGCCGATGCTCCCGCCGGGTCGGACCATATCGACGGCCTGGGTCAGCACGCTTGCCGGTCCCCCGGCAATGATGACGTTATCCGCGCCAAGGCCCCTGGTTGCGTCCATGACCTGTTGTACGATATCGCCGTTTTTGTAATTGATAATTTCCGTGGCACCGTAAGTCATGGCCAGATCCGCGCAGCGTTTGCGGCTGCCAACGGCCAGTATCCGGCCCGCGCCGCGCAATTTTGCGCCTGCAACGGCCATCAGGCCCACAGGGCCGATGCCGATAACCGCAACGGTCGCGCCAAAAGAGATGTCGGCCAGTTCCGCGCCGTGCAGGCCGGTAGTGACCATGTCAGGGAGCATGACCGCCTGTTCCAGGCTCATTCCGTCCGGCATCAGGGCCAGGTTCATATCGGCATCGTTGACATGAAAAAGCTCGGCAAAAACGCCGTCCTTGATATTGGAAAATTTCCAGCCGGTCAGCGCGCCTTCGGAATGGCAGGCAGGAACGCCG
The DNA here is from genome assembly GCA_002293605.1 of Desulfovibrionaceae bacterium UBA930. GTDB lineage: Bacteria > Desulfobacterota > Desulfovibrionia > Desulfovibrionales > Desulfovibrionaceae > Frigididesulfovibrio. Next base: position 11,085 of record DBDO01000143.1, on the reverse strand, counting down.
TCCTGAATCTGAACCGTGCGCCAGTCAGGGGTGATGGCCGGCACAATGACCCGGTCCCCCGGCTTGAAGTCCTTCACCTCTTTGCCAACCGCCACAATTTTGCCCGCCGCCTCGTGGCCGAGCGTCAGGTTGTTTCTTTCGCCGAGCGCACCTTCGTATACGGTATGGATGTCCGAAGTGCAGGGTGCCAGCACCAGAGGTTCCACCAGGGCGTCATAGGGGCCCATCTGGGGTTTTTCCTTTTCAATCCAGCCTGTCGCACCAATTTTCAACATGGCAAAAGCACGCATGATCTTCTCCTTGCGTTAAAAGAATAGCGTTTCAGCCTGTCGGTCAAGGCAGGTCTCTCCTGAGTGGATGGGATTGTACTGTATATGTTCATGCAAAAAAAGCCAGCATATTTTATGAGAAAAAAGCCGCTCTTAACGATCTTGCGATAATGATTTGCTTGCAAATCCTTGCAGAGCAGATACAGTTTTTGGAAACGCTGATTTATTCCCTTTGGCGGCGTTGCTCACTTTTTCCCTCCGGGGGCAGGACCATCGATCCAGCCCCCATCGGGAAAGAAGCTCGCGTCTTGCCAAACGAAATAACTACGCCTTTCCTAAAGCCCATTAATCAGTATTTCCTTAAAGTTGTCCCAACGATACCGGAAGGAATTTGTCGATGCACTATCTCGCTCTTTGCTGCATCGTTAAGGACGAAGACCGCTATCTGAAGGAGTGGCTGGCCTACCATGCCCTTCTCGGGGTGGAGCATTTTTATATTTATGATCACTCCAGCCACTTTCCCGTTAAAAAACTCCTGGAAAATTTTGCCGACACATCCCGCGTGACTGTCCGTCGCATTGCAGGCGAAAGAATGCAGCTACCTGCCTATGATGACTGTTTGCGCTCCTTTGGCGCATCCTGCGCATGGATAGGCTTTATAGATTGTGACGAATTCATCTTGCCCATGCGCGACAATGATCTCCGGGTGCTGCTCGCCGAGTTTGAAGCCTACGGCGGCCTTGCAGCCCCCTGGCACCTCTTCTCCGCCTCCGGCTATGAGAAGCGCCCGGAAGGACTGGTGATACAAAATTACACCGAGGCCTTTGCGCTCCAGGAATCTTTTCAGATCAAGAGTTTCGTGCGCCCCCCGCGCACGGTCCAATGCCTGAATCCTCACTATTTCCGCTACGAGCCGGGCTATTTTTGCGTGAATGAGGACCATTACCCCATCTCGCCCGGCCTGCAATGCTCCTTTTCCCCCGGGCGTCTTGTGCGCGTGAACCATTATTTTTTGAAATCCCGTGAGGATTTTGCGCACAAGATAGAGCGGGGCTGTGCGGACAGAAAGCAATCGGCGATCTTCCACACTATGGAGCGCTTTGATAATGCTGCGGGCAAGCCCACTGTTCCGGATAGGAAAATTCTGCGTTTTCTGCCCGAGCTGGAGCAGGCCCTGAATGCGGGTAAGCTGCCTCCCCTCGCGCCGCTTCAGCCAGCGGAGAGTTCCACCGAGGAGCTTTTGGAAGCCGCTATAGCCTTAAGCGAGGCCGGACAGTCGGAAAAGGCCCTGGCCTGCCTGTGCTGCGGCAGGCCGGAGCATGAGAAGACAGCGGATTTTTGGACCTTGCGCGCCTTGCTCGCATCCGCAATGGGACACAGGCAACGGGCGGATATTTTCATCCGTCAGGCCCTCGCCCTGGAGCCAAGCCGGACAGCGTATGCGCACTTGCGCACGCTTTTTGTGCAGCAGGGAGAAGAGAGGCTCGCAGAGGGCATTCGCACGATATTGGAGCGTTACCCCGCATATTTCAGCTAAACATCGCCTCAAGGCTACTTGCTTTATTATATGTAATATACTATATAATAAATAAGTTTTTATATAAGGAGATTCTCATGGGTTCATGGAGTGCATCGTATGTAACCGGTGTCCCTTTGATGGATACGCAGCACCAGGAGCTTTTCCGGCACATGGATGACCTGGTGGACAAGACAAAAGTAAATCAAATACCTGAAATTCTTGATTATCTTGGGAAATATGTAGACAAGCATTTCCGGGAGGAGCAAAATCTGCATGCCTCTTGCGGCTACCCGCAACGAGAGGAGCACAAAAAGCTGCATGCCGAATTTGTCGCGTCCTACAAACAGCTCAAGGAGGACTTTGCGAAGTCGCCGGGCAAAGCCGGGATCATGAGCCTGCGGATCAGCCGCACCGCTGTCGAATGGCTCAAAAACCACATCTACGGCCCGGACAGAATGTTCGCCAAATACTATTTTTCACTGCCAGGGCATGTACAGCCCAAGGAGGCTAACCTTGGGCCAAATACCGGCGCGCCGCGCGCCGCCGCATCCCCTTCAGGCACTCATCCGGAAAGCGCGGAAACGGCCAAGCCGCGCACTCTCTCTCGTTTTTCAGCCTCCTCTCCGGAAAGCGCCGGGGCGGAAAACGTGTGCGAAGCCGACTGGGAAGTTATCAAGCGCCTCCCGGCCCGGGTGCTGGCCAATGAACTTGCCAGAAGGGCGGAAATGGCTGACACGCCCGCAATGAAAGCGAGACCGCCACGGGCGTAGGGGTAAGCGGCGGCCTACGCGCCGCCGCTCGTCCTGTGCTTTTTCTCCGCATATCCGGCCATTTTGGCGGCTTCGGTAAAGTCCGGGGCGCAGGAAAGGGCCTGATTGGCGTAGTAGGCGGCCTTTTCCCAGTGTTCCCAGTCAAGGTAGAGGCGGCCTACGTTGAAAAAGAGATTGGGGTCCGCTGTTTCCAGCTTCAGGGCCTGCATGTAGACGACCTCCGCTTCATCAAAGCGCCTCAGCTTGCGTCTGGCAATGCCCAGACGGTTCAGCGCGTGCGCGTCTTCCGGCAGCAGGCGCACGGCAAGCGCCAGATATTTGGAGGCATCCTCAAACAGGTCGGCGCGCATAAATTCTTCACCGATACTCAGCAAAAGCTCTGCCTCTTCGGAATAGTCCTGACTGAGCTTGCCCAGAGTCTGTCTGGCTTCGTCAATCGCGCCGCGTTGCAGCTCATTATGCCCTTTTTCCAGTTGTTCCGCCTGATAGGCTTTGTGGCGGGCGATAGCCTCTTCCAGGTGGGCTTCTTCCAGGATTTCGATCAACTGGCTCATGAGCGCTGCCAGGGCCTGTTCCTGGCCCGGCGTATATTCTATGGTCAGGGGAAAGACCGCCGTGATATCCTTGCTGTAGCGCAGATAGTCGCAGGCTGTTTTCAGCAGGGTGACGCATTCCTCCTGCTCATTTTTGATCATGGCCACGCGACCAAAAACGCGCGCGCCCTCGCGCACGGCTGTGGCCGCCGAGATGAGCTGACCGCGCTTTAAATCGGATGAAACCTTGTTCAACCCGGTGCGCACCTTAATCAGTTCCTGCGACATGGTCGTTCTCCTGGCGGGGCCTCGGCCTGGGGCAAGGCTCCGCCATTTTAGGGTTCTCCGCCGGGCAGAAAAGCGGATGCTGCCGAGGAGGCGACAAGCCCTCCTCCCACGGCAGTGCGCGAGCTTGGCCAGATTGCCCTTTTCGTTGCATCACTTGCATGATATCATGAAGCATCTGCATTTTACAATATGCAATTCCAAATCGGAGTCTGCGCACGCATGTCTGCATCTGCCCCGCCTCACCCCTTTGCGCCCCGCCCCCGCCTTGTGCCGCTCCTTCTTCTCTTCGCTTTTGCGGCCCTGCTCACAGGCTGCTCCCTTATCGGAGGGCGCGGCAGCTCTTCCACAGATGCGCCCGCCGGGGTATCGGTCAAAAAAGGCGCGCGCGGCTCCAAGCCTTACACCATCAAGGGTAAAACCTACTACCCCCTGCTTTCCTCGCACGGCTTCCGGGAGCAGGGCATTGCCTCGTGGTATGGGCCGGACTTTCACGGCAAGCAGACCGCCAACGGCGAACGCTACGACATGTACGGCATGACGGCGGCGCACAAGCTTTTACCTTTTGGCACCAAAGTCAAGGTCACAAACAGGGAAAACGGCAAATCCATCGTGGTGCGTATTAACGACCGGGGCCCCTTTGTGGCCGACCGGGTCATTGACCTGACCCGGACCGGGGCTGAAAAAATAGGTATGCTCGCCAAAGGCACTGCGCCGGTTTTGCTGGAAACGCAGGGCGCGGTGGCCGGACTCAAAGACGGCGTGCTGGCCGGAAGTTTTTATGTGCAAATCGGAGCCTTTGCCAATAAATCCAATGCCGAGGGCCTGGCGGCCAGACTCAGGGGACAGGGCCTTGGCGCGCGCCTGGCCTGGGCCGAACAACTGAGCTTCTGGCGGGTGCAGGCCGGACCGTACGGCGATTTGGGCAAGGCCGAGCGCGCGGCAGAGACCATGGGAGCGGACTATCCGAACGCTTTTGTTGTTGCTGATTAGGGAAAGGCGCATTAACCCGCGCTTCCATAGCTGTAGCTTTTTCCCACGGAGTGACTATGCAAATCCAGATGTTGGGCGCGGCCAGAACCGTCACGGGTTCCTGTTATGTCATTGAAGCTGCGAGCCATCGCTTTGCCGTTGATTGCGGCATGCATCAGGGCAACGCTGAAATAGAAAAGCGCAACAAGCATTCAGCGGCCTACAGGGCGGCGGAGCTTGATTTCATCTTGCTGACCCACGCCCATATCGACCATAGCGGGCTTTTGCCGCGCATGGTCAAGGAGGGCTTTAGCGGTCCCGTATACTGCACCAAGCCGACCCAGGATCTTTTGGACATCATGCTGCTGGACAGCGCGCATATTCAGGAGATGGAAGCTGAGTGGGCCAACCGCAAACGGGCCAGGCGCGGCGGCAGTTTTGTTGAAGCCCTGTATACGCGGGAAGACGCGGCCCAAGCAGCCGCTTTGCTCAAGCCTCAAGACTACGATCGACTTTTTTCCCCTGCCTCTGGCCTTTCCGTTTGCTTTCGCGATGCCGGGCATATTCTGGGCTCGTCCTTCCTGGAGCTGACCGTAAACGAGGGGGGCAGGCAAAGCCAACTGCTCTTTTCCGGAGATCTCGGACGGCCCAAGGCCCTGATCGTGAAGGATCCGGAGCGCCCCGGCATTAAAGCCGATTATCTCTTTATGGAATCCACTTACGGAGACCGCAACCACAAGGACGAAGGGAGAAGCAGGGAGGAACTGGCCGAAGCCGTGGCCTATGCCTCGGCCAGAGGGCAGAAAACCATCATCCCGGCCTTTGCGGTAGAGCGCACCCAGGAAATCATATACACCCTTTTTCTTTTGCATAAGGAGGGCAGGCTGCCCAGAGGCATTCCCGTATATGTGGACAGCCCCCTGGCCATCAAGGCCACGGAGATCTTCCGCAGGCATGGGGAATATTTTGATCGCGAAGCGCGTGAACTGCTGAACAACGGGGAAGACCCCTTAAGCCTGCCGGGTCTTGTCTATACGCCGAGCACCGAGGAATCGCAGGCCATCAACCGACAGCAAGGACCGGCCATTGTCATTTCCGCAAGCGGCATGTGCAATGCCGGGCGCATCAAACATCACTTGCGCCACAACCTCTGGCGCGAAGGGGCTGCCATTGTGTTCGCGGGCTATCAGGCCGTGGGTACGCCAGGGCGCAAAATCGTGGATGGGGCCAAATCCCTGACCCTTTTGGGCGATGAAATCAAGGTGGCGGCGAAAATTTACACCATAGGCGGCTTTTCCGGGCATGCCGGGCAAAGCCAGATGCTCGACTGGGTAGAGGCCTTCCACCATCAAGACCTGAAGGTATTTTTGGTGCACGGGGAGGAAAAGGCCCAGCAGACCCTGGCCGGTTTGCTGCGGGGGCGCTTTGGCCTGAACGTGAGCATTCCGGCCTATCTTGAGCAGATTACCCTGGAGCCGGGCAAGACCCCAGCCCTGCATCCTGACCCAAGCCTGAGCGCCGAGAAAACAATCAACTGGCCTTGGCTGCTTAAGGAAAGCGAAGACAGGTTCGAGCAGCTTAAGGCAGGACTTGCCGGGGCCGGGAGCAAATCCTGGGCCGATCAGACGGAAATTCGGGAACAATTACAGGAGCTCAACAAGCGCCTGATGCAGATTGTTTCGCAATTGCAGGCCCGGTAGCCAGATGGGGGACAGACGGGCAAAACTGGGTTGAAGGCTCTCATAACCCGCCGCTTTTCAGGAAAAAGGGGCAATCTCTACCACTTATGAAAAATAACAAAGGCCGCGAGCACGATCAGGGCAAAACCCAGCACATGGTTCCACTGTAAGGGTTCGCCAAGGTAGAGCACGGAAAAGACCATGAACACGGTCAGGGAGAGCACTTCCTGGATGGTTTTCAACTCTGCCGCGTTAAAATAGCCGTAGCCGTACCGGTTGGCAGGCACTTGCAGGCAGTATTCAAAAAAGGCGAGGCCCCAGCTTATCAGCACAACCCGCCAGAGGGTAGCCCCCGGAAACTTGAGATGCCCGTACCAGGCGGCGGTCATAAAGATATTGGAGCAGAGCAGCAGGGCTATCGATATAAGGGGAACAGGCAATTGGGGTGCCATATTTTTTCCTTAAGGCTGTACTGCCTGCAAGCGCAGCAGCCTTTCCTCCATAATGCTTTTGGCGTTGCGCCGTCCGTCAATAATTTAGACTGAATTAAGCCTATCCCGCTTCCCCACCGCCTTCAAGAAAAATTTGTACTGCAAAGAGCGGTATGGAACGAATCCAAACTTCGCGCCTCGACTTTGCTCTCAGCTTTTTATCTTCCTTGACAGGACTCCTTCTTGATTCTTATAATAAAGGATTATTAACTCGGTTACCGGTGAGGCCCTCCAGACGCCGGGCCTTTTCCGGGTTGTCTATGCGCCAGTCCTGAAAGAGGCTGTTATGGGTCATGTTATGGGCAAAGGTTTGACTTTTGACGATGTGCTGCTCCTTCCCGGCTTTTCCGAAACAACGCCGGATATGGTCAACGTCGCTTCCTACCTTACCCCTTCCATTCGCTTGAATATTCCGCTTGTGTCCGCCGCTATGGACACGGTCACCGAAGCCGACATGGCCATTTCCATGGCCCGGAACGGCGGAGTGGGCGTTGTTCATAAAAATATTCCCATTGAAAGCCAACGGCTTGAAATCGAAAAGGTGAAAAAGTCCGAAAGCGGCATGATCACCGATCCGGTTACCATCCACCCCAACGATACCGTGGCTGCGGCCCTTGCCCTGATGAGCCGCTACCGGGTTTCCGGCCTGCCTGTGGTGCGCGGGGCCAGGCTTGCGGGCATTCTGACCAACAGAGACGTGCGTTTTGTCAAAGATCCCGATCAGACCCTGGTCAAGGATCGCATGACCAAGCGCAACCTCATCACCGTGCCGGTGGGCACCACCCTGGAAGAAGCCAAGGAACACCTGCATAAAAACCGTATTGAAAAGCTCCTTGTTGTTGATGAGAACAGGCTGCTGCGCGGCCTGATCACCATGAAGGATGTCGAAAAAATTAAAAAATACCCGAGCGCCTGCAAGGACGACAAGGGCCGTCTGCGCGTGGGCGGGGCCATCGGAGTCGGGGCCGACTGTCTGCCCAGGGCCGAAGCCCTGCTCGCGGCCGAGGCGGACTTTCTGGTGCTCGATTCTGCCCACGGGCATTCGGCCAACGTGCTCAAAGCCATTCGGGACGTGCGCGCGGCCTGGCCCTCCTGCCAGATCATCGCCGGAAACATAGGTACCTTTGAAGGGGCTAAAGCCATTCTGGAGGCAGGGGCGGACGCGGTAAAGGTCGGCATCGGCCCCGGCTCCATCTGTACCACCCGCATTGTCGCCGGGGTGGGCGTGCCGCAAATCACTGCCGTGCAGGAGGCTGTAAAAGCCGCCGTCAAGCTGGATCGTTGCGTTATCGCGGACGGCGGCATCAAGTATTCCGGCGATATTGTCAAGGCCATGGCCGTTGGCGCGCACAGCGTCATGATTGGCGGGCTTTTTGCCGGTTCCGAGGAAAGCCCCGGAGAAACCATTCTTTACCAGGGCCGCCGCTATAAAATATATCGGGGCATGGGCTCCATTGATGCCATGAAAGACGGCAGCTCGGACCGCTACTTTCAGGAAAAATCGAAGAAACTGGTGCCGGAAGGCATTGTGGGCCGCGTTCCCTACAAAGGCCCTGTCAGCGACAACCTGTACCAATTGGTGGGGGGCCTGCGCTCCGGCATGGGCTATGTCGGAGCAGCCAACCTTGAAGAGCTGCGCAGCAAGGCCCGCTTTGTGGAAATATCCCCGGCCGGTCTGCGTGAAAGCCATGTGCATGACGTCATTATCACCAAGGAAGCGCCGAACTATCAGGTCGATCAGGGCTAGGACTGTTTCTTAACACCTTTGGGGCTCCGCCCCAAACCCCGCCAGAGGGCAGAGCCCTCTGGACTCCCGCAAGGGGACGAGTCCCCTTGACCCTCTTCGCCGAAAAGCGGCTCCGCCGCTTTTCGGCTATGTGCAAGGAGACGCGTTTTCCTTGAGCGCAGGGCATACAACTAAAAAAGCATCTGGTTCTTTTATATGACAACATACTCCAAGGTTCTCATCATCGATTACGGCTCCCAGTACACCCAGCTTATCGCCCGGCGTGTGCGCGAGGCTGGCGTGTATTCGGAAATTTTACCCTGCACCGCTGCGGATGAGCGCATCCGGGAGGCCGCACCCTCCGCTATCATCCTCTCCGGCGGGCCGGATGATGTGGGTGAAGAAGGCGCGCCGACCTTAAGCCCGGCCATTTTGGAACTGCGCGTGCCGGTTCTTGGCGTCTGCTACGGCATGCAGCTTCTGGCGCACACCCTGGGGGGGGCCTTGTCCGTAGCCCAGGATCGGGAATACGGCCCCACGGAGCTTACCGTTTACGGCGCATCCCCACTCTGGAAGGATATTCCCGAAAACGCGCCCTTTACGGTCTGGATGTCGCACGGCAATACAGTTACGGCCCTGCCGACCTCCTTTCGCGCCATAGCCTCCACGCCCGGAGTGCGCATAGCCGCCATGGCCGATGAAAGCAAAAACATCTACGCCGTGCAGTTTCACCCGGAAGTGCACCACAGCACCCACGGTACGCAGATGCTGCACAACTTTCTCTTCGGCATTGCCGGGTTAAAGCCCGACTGGACAGTACGCTCCTTTGTGGACCAGGCCATTGAAGAATGCCGGGCCAAGGTGGGCGATGCCGATGTGGTGCTTGCCCTGTCCGGCGGCGTGGACTCTACTGTTGTCGCCGCTATTTTGCATCGGGCCATCGGCAGCCAGTTGCACTGCATTTTCGTGGATCACGGGCTTATGCGCCTGGACGAAGGCGAAGAGGTGGTCAGTATGCTCAGTACGCATATGCCCGGCCTCAACCTGCACCACATCAAGGCCCAGGAGCTTTTTCTCGACAAGCTCAAAGGTGTGGAAGACCCGGAACAAAAGCGCAAAATCATCGGGCATACCTTTATCGAAGTCTTTGATCGCGAAGCCAAAAAGCTGCCCAAGGTGCGCTTTCTCGGTCAGGGCACAATTTACCCCGACATTATTGAATCCTACTCCGCCAAGGGCGTGGTCATCAAAAGCCACCACAATGTGGGCGGGTTGCCCGAAGAGATGAGCCTTGGCCTTATCGAGCCCCTGCGCGAGCTTTTCAAGGATGAAGTGCGCGCCCTGGGCATAGAGCTTGGCCTGCCCGAGGAGTTCATCTGGCGGCAACCCTTCCCCGGACCTGGACTGGCCGTGCGTATTCTCGGCGCTGTGAGCGAAGAGCGCCTGGCCGTGCTGCGCCAGGCTGACTTCATCGTGCGTGACGAGCTGAAGAAAGCGGGCTGGGCACGCAAGGTCTGGCAGGGGTTTGCCGTGCTTTTGCCCCTGCGCACCGTTGGCGTTATGGGCGATGCCCGCACCTATGAAAATGTGGTGGCCCTGCGCATTGTTGACAGCGTGGACGCCATGACCGCAGACTGGACCCGCCTGCCTTATGAGCTGCTCGCGGCCATTTCCGGTCGCATTATCCGCGAGGTCAAAGGAGTGAACAGGGTGGTGTACGATATCTCCTCAAAACCGCCCAGCACCATCGAATGGGAATAATCGTTTATGTTCGGCATCGGCACCACTGAATTATTCGTCATCGTCCTGGTGGGCATACTGGTTCTCGGCCCCGAGCACCTGCCCAGAATCATACGCACCGTTACAAAAGTCATGTCCGATGTGCGCCGGGTCAGCACCGACTTTCAGCGTACCGTCAATCTGGA
>DBDO01000143.1:0-874 GCA_002293605.1 Desulfovibrionaceae bacterium UBA930 | reverse complement strand
GCCGGAACAGACGCCTGCCGGAGAAGAGCAAACGCCCCCGACCGTGCTGCTTGCTGAACAAGAGCAGACCCCGGCGGCGGCAGCTATGGCCGAAACGCAAGGCTCCGTGCAGGGCGAAAAGCAAGGCCCCGCGCAGGGCATTCCCAGGGATCTCCCCCTGTCTGCCCCCGAAGGGGCGGATGGAAAAGGCGGCGCAGTTCTTTCTTCCCCTGAGACAAAGGCCCAGGAAGCTCCGATACGTTCGCAGGAGGGTCGGGCATGAGCGGGAGTCAGGACCGCATCCACGGCGGCAGTGAAATCCTTCAGGGACAAAAGGACGCCCCGTCAAAACTTTCGTCCCCTGACAAGGAGGGCTCCGCCCCTGCCGGGGACGCCTTGTATTTCCCTGAAGACGAGCGTTCGCTTCTGGAGCACGAAGACGACCATAGCAGCGCGGATTTCGATCTGCGCCAGGAGATTGAAAAGGCTGCGCAAAAACATCCTGCGGAAGGCAAAGCCGAGTCCTTTCCGGCTGAAGCCTACTGCGATGTGCATGACGATGAGCGCGCGCCCTTGGATCATGAAGACGATCACAGCAGCGCCGACTTTGATGTCAATGCGGAGATCANNGGCCCGGCTTGGTCCGGAAAAGGAGAGCGGGGAGCATGACCCGCTCGCCGCTTCCCGCGAAGCGGGCAGGGCCTATCTGGAGCTGATCCGGATGCAGGAGGAGCCCATGCTCGACCCTGCCCTTCGCGCCGCCGCCGCGCGCAATACCGAAGGCATTGGCGTGGATGACGACAGCCACAGCCCTGCGGACTATGAGGCGGATACGGACGATGCAGGCCAGGGCCTGGCCCTGAGGACGCACGCGCCTGCTCCGGAACAGGCGGAC
>DBDO01000203.1:12415-13455 GCA_002293605.1 Desulfovibrionaceae bacterium UBA930 | reverse complement strand
GCTTTGGGGCGGTAGCCCCAAATGTATTGCCCCTTTAATAGATGATCTGGATAAAATCGAGATAAGCCGCCAAAGCCTCGCCAAAGGCCTTATGGCCTTCGTCAAAGGCAAGGCCGATGCTCATGCGGCTGCCGGTCGTTTCCAGACCGCGTACAATGCCGATGCCACGCACCACCTCACCCCCGGCGGAAAAGCAGACCTGAAAGACGACCCGATCCCCTTCGGACAGTTGGCGCATGACAGATTGGCCTGTCAATTCCAGCACAAGGCGGCAGCCTCCCCTGCTGAGATCTTTGATGGCGGCAATGGCATCGCCGTATGTGGTAGTCAGAGTCACGGGCAGGGCGCAGGTAACGCGGTGGTGCTTGCGCGTTTTCGTCACCCGCATGCGATCCGGATAGCTGATAAAAATCAACAGTCCCGGTTTCGATGTATATTGTATAATTTCGGCAAAAAAACGATGGATTGCGCCATTGCACTGAAAGCTTACTTCCACGCGCATCTGGGGAATCAATTTCTTGATCAGGCCAGGAATGGAGGGCAGACGCAAAATCAGGTATTCATAATGGGACGCGCCGAGAAATTCCCCTTGCAACCGAACCGGCTTGGTCGAACTGATGGGGTTGAGCGTTACCAGAACACGCGAGTTGATATCCAGTTCCAGCTTGGGCATGGTTTCCTGATACTGCTTGTGAACTGGCGCAACAGAGGAATCGTCCGCACCCTGGCTTCCCGCGAAGTCCGATTTCTGAGCCGCCGCCGCCGCGAAGGCCTCTGCACCCCGAGACGCTGCGGCCTGGCCAGACGCAAGGCCCGGCTGCCGGGCTGCCACAGTACCCGAATTGCTTGTATCGCTCATGGAAATCACCGGTTATTCAGGTAAAAGGAATAAATAACAAGCTGTTAATAGTATAAGCACAATTTCACAAGCCAAGCAAGAGGGAAAATCGTTGTACTGACAGCAGCCTTTTTACTTTTGCCCATTCTCCGCCAGACAGTGCCGACAGCTCCGTGCCTTTAATTCCAATTCCAGATAAAAA
>DBDO01000203.1:11927-12395 GCA_002293605.1 Desulfovibrionaceae bacterium UBA930 | reverse complement strand
GTATTTCGAGAGGCAAGGCGGGGGCACGCCCCCGCCGCTGCCGATGCATAGAAATTGCAGGAAGCAATTTCTATGCAGAATCCGAATAAGATCTACAGAGCCGTAGCGGCAACACCGTCCTTTTTCCAGTACAGCCATGCCGATTGGGCGCATACTTCCCGAAGCAGCAGGCCGTCGGAGGCTTCTTCGCGCAGGCAGCCAAGCAGCGCCTCTTCCAGGCCGGGCCTGTCCGGTGCATAGTCCCGGAGTAAGGGCGCGTAAGCCTCAAAGGCGCTTTGCACGCTCCAGTGCTTGCTCCATGAGGCATCTACGCAATGCACGTCCGCATAGATGCCGTGCTGCCAAAGCAGGCTGAAGGCAAAATAGATGCCGCCCTTATGCACGGGCCAGCACAGGCCGGGGAAGAGCCGCCCGGCCAGACGCCGCAGCAAAAGGTCGCTCCGCTCGATAAAGCCGCTCATAAAGCAG
>DBDO01000203.1:5930-11914 GCA_002293605.1 Desulfovibrionaceae bacterium UBA930 | reverse complement strand
GGACTCATGGAAGCAAAGGCCAGATCAAAAGCACCGCGAAAGCCGCAAGCGTCAATATCCACTTCCTCCCATGGGGCCACACGAAAGGAAAGGTTGTGCAGGTTCAGTGCCTGGGCGTTTTTCCTGGCATGGGCAATCATGTTGGGGGAAATATCAAGGCCTGTCACCCGGCGCGCCCTGCGCGCAAATTCCAGGGCATGGCGGCCCGCGCCGCAGCCAAGGTCCAGAACATCCGAATTTTTGCCAAAGGCCTGGCGCTCGGCAAGCCAGTCAAGTACATCCTGGGCGGACTGTCTGTCCTTGCCGCGCGTCATTGCATTGAACTCATCCGCGCGCAGATCCCAGAAACGGCGCGTTTCTTCCGCGCTTTCCGGGTGCAGTTTCCGCCACATGGCGGCAAAGGGCAGGCCTTGCATATCCTGTGCATTCACAACAAACAATCCACTCTACAGCGCTTTTGGCGCGTCCCTGCCGCGAAATTCGCGCAATTTTTCAAGCAGCGCATAGGGAACGCGTAAACGCCCCGCGCCAGAGCCAAGTTCCACGCCTTCCTTGTTCGCGCCGTGATAATCCGAACCGCCCGTGAGCAGCAGACTGTGTTTGCGGGCCAGTTCAACACACAGACGTACCGCTTCCGGATCATGGGCGCTGTGGTAGGCCTCAAGGGCCTGCAAGCCATAGCCGCGAAATTTCGCGAGAATGCCGTCCAGACGGCTGGCCGTCATATTTGCGGAAAGGCAGGGGTGGGCCAGCACCACTGTTGCGCCTTCATCGCGCAAAAGGCGGATGCCCTCTGCCGGGGAAAAGAGCGTGCGCGGCACAAAGGCCGCACCCTTCCAGCCTATGTAGCGCGCAAAGGCGTCCTTTCGGCTTGGAACATAGCCCCTGCTTTTCATGGCCAGCGCAATATGCGGCCGTCCTACGGCTCCTTTGCCCGAATGCGCGCGCACCTCGGCCATGCTCATGGGCATGCCCAGGGCCGCGAGCATATCCAGCATGGCCTGATTGCGAACGCGCCTGCTCTGCCGCAAGATCTCCAGAGCGGCGCGCATGCGCTCCGAGGGCTGCGGCATGAAGAGGCCGAGAATATGCAGTTCTGCGGGGCCATCCTGCACGGCCAGCTCAATACCCCGGACAAAGGCGATACCGCTGCGCACCGCTTCCGCAGCCGCTTCGTCAAGCCCGTCCATGCTGTCATGATCGGTCAGGGCTATGGCGGCAAGCCCTTTGGCCGCCGCTTTGCGCACCAGAGCCGCAGGGCTGTCCGTGCCGTCCGAGGCCAGGCTGTGCGTATGCAAATCAACTACCCGATCCGGCATGGGCTCCCTCATGTCTTGAATGATCCATAAAAATCACTGCCTGCGACTTTTATGTGTTGACTGTGGCCGGGGCAGTTTTTATCTGAACATGGAATGACGACTGCCGCGCCGGGGTGCAGGTTGAAAGCTCCCGCTCCCGGTGCTACCCTTGCCGGAGAACACTGTCTTCTCCCCCAAGCCACACTTTCAACTGCGAGGTACGCATGGATTCCGCTCTGCTCGCCATTCTGGCCTGCCCGAAATGCCGAGGCTCTCTTGAACTGCTGCAAGAGGAAAAGGCCGAAGGGCTGTGCTGCCCGGCCTGCTCGGCAGTATACCCCATTGATGAGGGCATACCCGTGCTCCTGGTGGAGGAGGCTCTCCCCCTACAGGACTGGAGAGCGGGAAAACGCGCCGGGGGGCAGGCCCAAACGGTAAAATAGCACATCCGTTCGCGCCTGTCACGAGGCGGCGCGCGCCTCACACAGGGTAAAGACTTGAGGCTTTGCCCCGAAGCCCGCAAGGGCCTGAGGCCTCCGGCCCCCCATTTTCGAAACGCGGCAGAGCCGCCTTTCGGAAAAGTATATGTGCCTGCCCTGCGCGCCTCGCACAGGAGACTTATGCGATTACTTGTTTTTTCCGATATGCACGGCTCGCTCCCGGCTGCCCGTCTTATGGCCGATTGCGTCAGCCGCCACGATCCCGAGCGGATCATTCTGCTTGGTGACATACTCTACCACGGCCCGCGCAACCCCCTGCCCGAGGGCTATGACCCGGGCGCGGCAGCGGCCCTTATCGCCTCTTTCAAAGAGCGCATTCTCGCGATTAAAGGCAACTGCGACAGCGAAGTGGATGAAAGCGTGCTGGGCTTTCCCTTTATGCCTCTTTTTACCTGGATAGCGGACGGCCCCTTGCGTATCTGCGCAACCCACGGCCACCACTTCGGCCCGCAGCACCTGCCGCCCCTTGAAGCAGGGGACGCGCTTGTATACGGGCACACGCACGTGGCCCAGGCGGAACGCTCGCCCGAGGGCATCTTTCTCTGCAACCCCGGCTCCCCTTCCCTGCCCAAGAGAGGAACCCCGCCTACTTACGGGCTCTTCAATGATGGCCTTTTTCAGGTGCTGACCGCAGACGGCGCGGTGTACAAGGAAGTGGCCTGCAGTTGAGGGGACGGTTTCAAAAGGCAAACAAGCTATTATTATTCCTCCCAGGGCTACTGCATCTTCATTTCTCTGCTACTATAGCATTGCTTTGTCGCTAGTGGTAGCCCTGCTATTACTTAATTCTTCTTTTGCATCTCTTGATGAATTATCTCTTTTATTTATCTATATTTATGGATATATCATTACAATTTGAATTATATATCATAAAATATCGCTTACTTCTTTAACATTTCTCCCTTTTAATACAAAACGCCCGGCAGAAAAAGTCCACCGGGCGCATATCTCTCGTTTTCCGAAATGCCTCATAAGGGCATTACGGAAGAATATCAAAAGGTTTTAGCCTTTGAAAGCCGCTTCAAACTTGGGCACAACGTCCTTTTTGCGGCTCATGACCTTGGGCAGCCAGACGCTCTTGTCGCCTTTCACGCCAAAGGCCTTTTCCACAATACCGGCATCTTCGGAACAGATCAGCATTTCCGAGCCTTCCTTCATGATGTCAGTAAGGAGCAGGAACACGCTGTGGCGGCCATCGGCCTTTACGGCGGCGATTTCTGCGGCCAGATCGCCCTTCACCTTGTCCAGCATGCTGATGTCGATCATTTCAAGCTGGCCGATGCCCACTTTCTTGCCGTTCATGTCAAAATCTTTGTAGTCGCGGAACACCAGTTCCTTGGCGGGCACGCCGTCCACAGCGGACTTGACCTTGAACATTTCCATGCCAAGGGCCTGCACATCAGACACGCCCGCGATTTTGGCCAGGGCTTCCACGGCCTTTTTGTCGTCTTCCGTGGTGGTGGGGGATTTGAAAATCACGGTGTCGGACAAGATGGCGCAAAGCAGGCCGCCTGCGATATTCTTGGGAATCTCGATGCCGTAGAAGTCGTACATGGCCTTGATGACCGTGCCGGTGCAGCCTGCGGGCCACACCCACATGAGCAGGGGGCTGGAGGTGGTCACATCGCCCAGCTTGTGGTGATCCACAATGGCGATGACTTCAGCGTCTTTAAGGTCGGCGGGCGCCTGGGCCAGGTCGGAATGGTCCACCAGAATGACCTTCTGCCCGGCCACGCCGGAGACGACTTCAGGCTGTGAAAGACCGAACTTGTCCAAAACAAAGAGGGTTTCCGGAACCGCAGGCCCCTGGGCTACGGCCTTGGCCTCAACGCCGCGTTTGCTCATAAGGTCAGCAACCGCTATGGCGGAAACAATAGTGTCGGTATCCGGGTTTTTGTGTCCTACGACAAGAGCTGCCATGGTATTCCTCCGTGACTGGGTTAAAAAAGGCACAGACCATTAGTTATCAGGAACAGATTTCCACTGCGGATGCGGCTTGAGCGCAATCCGCCCTTACTTTGTGCCAAATAGCACAAAGTCGCGCCCTTGCCAATACCCCCTGCTGGATCAAGGGCATTTTTTCACGCTCTCCTCTGAAAAAGCCCTTCCGCCTCTTGCCTAGGCGGACGCGGACTGGTAAGGATACACGCGACCCTGCACTTGTGAGGAGAAAATATGATTTCAGAGGCTTCCACCCATCTTGAACACGGCCTAGGCCAAGAGTCGGTAGAGCGGGAAAACGCCGCCCTTAATCAGTCGGACTCCGCATTGCCGGAAGAGTCCCCTGCCACCCTGCCCTCGCCGGTCGCCCCGTCGGAAGACGCGGCCTCGCAAAGACCGGATGCGCCCGAAGGCGAGGAACTCTCCTTTGCCGAAATGCTGGCCGAACACGAGCGCGGGGAAAGTTCGCAATCCCGTCTCTCGCCGGGCCAGCGTGTTTCCGTACGCATCGTGGCTATTACGGGCGACACCATTTTTGTCAGCACCGGCTCGAAAGTGGACGGTATTGTCGACAGGGAAGAACTGGAACACGAAGGGGAACTCCCTTACCAGATCGGCGATATGGTCGATCTCTATGTGGTTACAGTCAGCCCGCAGGAAGTGAAGCTTTCCCGAATTTTACGCGGCGCGGGCTCCATCTCGGCCCTTGAAGAAGCCAAAAGCGCAGGCCTGCCCGTTGAAGGCAAGGTCACCGGCCAGGTCAAAGGCGGCTATGCGGTTGATATCATGAAGCGCCGCGCCTTTTGCCCGGCGAGCCAGATTGACCTGCGCCCCCTGGAAGACCCGGAAAGCGCGGTGGGAAAAAGCTTCCCCTTCCTTATCACCCGCCTGGAAAAAAGCGGACGCAACATCGTTGTTTCCCGGCGCATGATCCTTGAACGCGAACAAGCGGAAAACCGCACCGCCCTGTTGGCTGAAATTCATGAAGGCGATGTGCGCGAAGGCGTGATCAGCCGCCTCGCCCCCTTCGGGGCCTTTGTGGAGCTCGCCCCCGGCGTGGAAGGTCTGGCCCATTTGTCCGAGCTTTCCTGGGCCAGGGTCGCCCAGGCGGATGAGGCCGTCAGCGTGGGCGATACGGTGCGGGTCAAGGTGACCGGTATTGCCGAGGATAAAAAAGGCGCGCGCATCTCCCTCTCCCTCAAGCAGGTCACGGAAGACCCCTGGAAGGATGTCGCCTCCCGGCTCGAAGCCGGTGCCGTGGTGCAGGGCAAGGTCGTGCGCAACGCGCCCTTTGGTGCCTTCATTGAAGTGCTCCCCGGCGTGGAGGGCCTCGCGCACCTGTCTGAACTTTCCTACGCCAAGCGGGTCATGAAGGCTGACGAGGTCGTTGTGCCCGGCGACATCGTTTCCGTTAAAATCAAGGAACTGGACGCGGATAAACGCCGCATCTCGCTCAGTCTGCGCGATGCCGCAGGCAACCCCTGGGATACTGTTGCCGATACCCTGGCCCTTGACGCCGAAGTCACGGGCACAGTGGAAAAGCGCGCGCCCTTTGGGCTCTTCATTACCCTTGCTCCGGGCCTTACCGGCCTTTTGCCCAATGCCGTCATTCAAGCCTCCGCTTCCCGCAAGAGCCTGGAAAAACTGAGCGCGGGAGAGGCCGTTACCGTGCGAATCAGGGAAATAAATACGGAAGCCCGCCGCATTTCCCTTGCCCCCGCAGGGGAGGAGGGCAGCGCATCCGCAGAGGAAAAGGACTGGAAGCGCCACGCGCCCAAAGCAGCCCCCGCCCCCTCCATAGGCGCGCTTGGCCTCGCCCTGCAAGCCGCCATGCAGAAGAAGAAAAAGTAGGGCCTGTTTTAGCTGGGGGACTCCGTCCCCCAGCCCCCCTGGCAGGGACTTGCCGTCCCTGCACCCGGCATTTCGAAAAAACGGCCTTGCCGCTTTTTCGAAATGGGGTTGCAAGGGGGTCACCCCCTTGCCGGGCGTCCAGAGGGCAGAGCCCTCTGGNNCCGGGGTTGGGGCGGAGCCTTAAAACTCATGAGATCGTCATAGCTATGCCCGCCCCAAACCAAGCAGATGAAGAAGCCTCCTCCCTGTCCGGCCTTGTGGCCGCCCTGTGCGCCTTTCTGCTCTGGGGCTTTTTGCCCTTGTACTGGAAGGCCGTGGCCTCGGTGGACTCCTTTGAAATCGTCTGCCACCGCATTTTCTGGTCCTTTTTCATGCTCCTGCCCTGCATGTTTTT
>DBDO01000203.1:0-5902 GCA_002293605.1 Desulfovibrionaceae bacterium UBA930 | reverse complement strand
TGCTGTGCAGCAGTTGCGTTCTGGCCGGAAACTGGCTCCTCTATATCTGGGCCATCAATTCCGGCCTGGTCCTTGAAGCCAGCCTCGGCTACTTCATCAATCCCCTGGTCAATATTCTTTTCGGCATTCTCATTTTTCGGGAAAAAACCAGCCCCCTGGTCCGTCTGGCCATCCTGCTCGCCGCAGCCGGGGTGGGCTATCAGATCGTTGCGCTCGGGAGCTTCCCCATCGTTCCCCTGGCTCTGGCCCTCTCTTTCGGCCTGTATGCCCTGCTGCGCAAGCTCATGCTCCTGCCCTCCCTGCCGGGCCTGTTCGCGGAAACCCTGCTCCTTATGCCCCTTGCCGGGGCCGTCATTTTCTGGCGCATCCACCAGGGTCTCAGCCCGGCCTTCAGCGGCGACTTCAGGCTGGATCTGCTGCTCATAGGCGCGGGGCTCGCAACCTCCCTGCCTCTGATCTGCTTCGCCTTTGGGACGCGGCGCATCAAAATGACCACCCTTGGCCTCTTGCAGTATGTCAACCCGACCATTGTCTTTCTGCTCGGCATCTTTGTATACCGCGAAGACTTTTCCACAGACAGCCTCGTCACCTTCTCCTGCATCTGGACGGCCCTGGCCCTGTACAGTTGGGACACCATACGCCGCCGCCGCTGGTAGTTCAGCCTTTGCCTAAGGGCTGCCCGCAGGCATATCCCTATCCCCCGGCAGCGGCGGCTTGGGCAAGGAGGGCAAAGGCGGCGCTTCCTTTTCCGGTCCGCTCTTGCCCGGCGGAGGCGCGGCATACTGCGGCGGCGGGCTATGCCTTATCTGGTAGTCGCGGGCCTTGAAGTCGGCCTCCCTGTTCCAGGGGTCGCTGCCGGGCGCGGCCCCTTCATAGCCCCGGCGGTAATCGCCCGGCGCGTTCCCAAAGGAGCCGCCCGGCCGCGACCCTTGCGCCGGAGCGCCATAGCCCATGCTGCCAACGCCCCTTATGATGCCTCCGCTGCTGCTTTTGGCGGCAAAAGCGTCTTGGGCCTGCGAGAGAGTCAGGCTAAAAAACAGCGCGCAGACGTAAAGCCAAAAAGAATATTTTCGCATTATCATAAGTATGCCTCCCCAAAGCCCTCGCGCGGTAAAATCTTTCCCGCTGCACGGCTTTTGTATTCTGGTGTATGATAGGCTATTCAGCGCTGCTGATCCATACGCTTTTCTTAGGGAAGCACTGATTAATGAACTTTGAGGAAACGCGTAGTTATTTCGTTTGGCAAGGCGCGAGGTTCTTTCCGATGGGAGCTGGACTCTTTGGTCCTGCCCCCGGAGGAAAAAANNCCGGAGGAAAAAACCGAGCAACGCAGCAAAACGGAATAAATCAGCGTTTCCTTAGCTCAGGAAATCTTGCGCTTTGCGCGGGCAGGGACTATAGAACGAAAGGCGATAACTGTAAGGAGCCTTTCATGAACAGCAGTAAAGATCTACGCGCGAAAATACGCCGGGGCGAGCCAAGTGTGGGCACCTGGTTGCAGCTGCCCTGTCCGGACGTGGCGGAAATCATAGGCCGCATGGGCTATGAGTGGGCGGCTGTGGACATGGAACACGGCTCCTTCACCAGGGCCATGCTTCCCGACATGTTCAGGGCCCTGGAGCGCTGGGGCACCCTGCCCTTTGCCCGTGTAGCCGAGGCGGAAATGAGCGAAATCAAGGCCGCGCTTGATTCCGGAGCGCGCGGCCTGATTTTTCCCATGATAGAAAGCCGCGAACAACTGGATAAGGCCATTGCCTGGTCCCTCTACCCCGGCGGCGAACGCTTCAAGGCAGGGCGCAGGGGCGTAGGCTTTTGCCGCGCCAACGCCTTTGGCCTTGATTTTGCCAAACACGCGGCACCGGGTGAGAGCCTGGGGCAGGATATCGTACTGGCGGCCCAGATTGAACATGTGGACGCCCTGGCCAACCTGGGTTCTATTTTCGCCCACCCCCGCCTTGACGCCTGCATGGTCGGGCCTTACGATCTTTCCGCTTCAATGGATCTTACCGGCCGCTTTGATCATCCGGACTTTCTCGGCGCTCTGGCTTTTATCGAACTCAAGGCCAGGGAGCACGGCATCGCGCTGGGCTATCATGTGGTGCAGCCGGATGAAAAGGCCCTGAACGCCAAAATAGCCGAAGGCTACAGCTTTCTCGCCTACGGCATTGACGCTCTTTTTCTGCAACTTAGCGGCAGGCCCCCGCTGCCGCGCAATCCCCAAAATAACCCTCTATGAACATTACCGTATTCGGCGGAGCCGGTTTTCTCGGCTCCCATGTCTGTGACAAGCTTTCCGAAGCCGGTCACGCCGTCAGCATTTTCGACCTGCGCCCCTCTCCCTGGCTGCGCCCGGATCAAACAATGATCTGCGGCGACATTCTCGATGAATCCGCCGTGTACGCGGCCACAGCCGGGGCTGACGCCGTGTACAATTTCGCGGGCATAGCCGATATCGGCGAGGCCGGGGAGCGCCCGCTCGACACCGTGAAATACAATATTCTCGGCAACGGCATCGTGCTTGAAGGGGCGAAAAGGGCCGGGGCGAAGCGCTTCGTCTTTGCCAGCTCCCTCTATGTCTACAGCAAGGCGGGCGGCTTTTACCGGTGCAGCAAGCAGGCCTGCGAGCTGTATATTGAAAACTACAGGCAGACCTACGGCCTTGAATACACCATTTTGCGCTACGGCTCGCTCTACGGCCCGCGCGCGGACAGGCGCAACGCCATCTACCGCTTTGTGCGCGAAGCCCTGGAAACAGGCCGCATCGAATACTTCGGCCACCCCACCGCCCTGCGCGAATACATTCATGTTGAAGACGCGGCCCAGTGCAGCGTGGACATTCTGGCCCCTGAATTTGCCGACAGCAACATCGTGCTCACCGGCTCGCAGCCCATGCGGGTGGGCGATCTGCTGAAAATGATCGCCGAAATGCTGGGCAAACCCATTGAATTCGGCTTTCTCGGCGAGGGCCAGAGCGGCCATTACGAAGTAACCCCCTACTCTTTTAATCCGCAAATCGGCAAAAAAATGACCCCCCCCCTGTCCACGGACCTGGGCCAGGGCATTTTGCGCGTTATTGAAGACATCCACCGCGAACTCAACCCCCAGTTAATCGCCTCTCTGGGCTATCTTGTTGAGGAAGAATAATGAACATCATCGCCATAGTTCCCGCCCGCATGGGCTCCTCGCGCTTTCCCGGCAAACCCCTGGCCGACATCCACGGCCTGCCCATGGTCGGCCATGTGGCCTTGCGTACGGCCATGTGCCCGCTGCTCTCCGCCACCTATATAGCCACCTGCGATCAGGAAATCATGGATTTCGCCGCCTCAAAGGGGATCAAGGCGGTTATGACCGCAGACACGCACGAGCACTGCTCGGACAGAACCGCCGAAGCCCTGCTCGCCATTGAGGCCGAACTCGGCCTTCGCGCGGATATCGTGGTCATGGTGCAGGGCGATGAGCCCATGGTCACTCCCGGCATGATTGAAGCCGCGATCAAGCCCATGCTGGAAGAGTCTGAGCTTCAGGTCGTCAACCTGATGGGCGATCTGGCCGATGAGGCGGAATTTGAAGACCCTTCCGAAGTCAAGGTGGTTACCGACCCCAAGGGCAACGCCCTGTACTTTTCACGCGAGCCCATTCCCTCGCGCAAAAAGACCAAAGAAGCCGTGCCCATGAAAAAGCAGGTCTGCATCATCCCTTTCCGCCGCGACTACCTGCTGACCTTCAACAGCCTGCCTGAAAGCCCCCTGGAACGCCTGGAATCCGTTGACATGCTGCGCGTGCTGGAAAACGGCGAAAGCGTGCGCATGGTCCCGATCCGTGAGCGCAACCTTAGCGTGGACACCCCCGAAGACCTGCGCCGGGTGCGCGAGCTTATGGCCGACGACCCCCTGCGCGCGCTGTATTAGGGGAGGGTAACGCAAAGGCCCTTTTGCCTCTGGCGCGAAAGGCAAAAAATCGGCGCATGCTCCACTGAGGAAGCATGCGCCAAGAGTAGGCTTTGCAAGCCTTTTGATATAGTCAGATTTCATTCTGCAAGGTTGCTTTTTTCAGTATTTTTCTGTTTATCACTTTCATATTCTATCTTTTCAAGACTGAAGTAATCTGGAGCGTCGATTCCTTTTTCTATACCAAACCAATGATTGCCAGATGGCGTGTATACGATAAAACCACCTGAATGCATAAAGTCGCTAATAACAACATCTGTATTAAGACGTTTAGCCAGGCATTGGCTTATCTCATCCATGTAAATATCTTCTAATTTTTCGTCAAAGTAGCTGACCCGAATAAAAGTTTTAAACTCATCTTCTTCAGTCCAAAAAATATCAATCCCGAGATAAGGGCGTATCTTGTCCTCCCATCCATCACCATCAATGTCGGGATCTGGCATGTGCTGAATATATTCTTCTCTAGATATGGGGATAATTCTTTGCCTACTCCAGCATAAAGAAAGAGCCTCATATACAGATTCCTTAGAAATATGGATACTAAATGAAAATTCCTCAAAATTGTAATTCATTATTTACTCCTTTATCTATTTATTAATGTGCCATAAAGCCCAGCTATCGTAAAGCTGAATTAGCTTCTCCTTGGATTCAGATGTAATACCCCGGTTTTTAGCTTTTTGCATACCTTCAAAGGCTCTGAGTGCGTCGCCTCGTAGTCCGCCATGTCTTATCATATCCTGAAGCACACTAAATTCAGCCTGATTCAATGAAATAAACCCAGACTGTCCATCACGGGGAAAAATACCCTTTCCATCTGTATGGGTGCCGTAGAGACGTCCTGAAGGAGCGCGCACATCATTATCCAGGAGTTGAACGCCTTTTCCGGCATTGATGTCACGCAAGTCAGCCATAATATCGATATTTCCGAGAGCAATGGTTTTGGGCTGACTTGCATTGCCTTTGCCCCAATAAGTTGTCTGCTTCAATGTTTGCACACTGTGGATATTTGATATTTGACGGGGCGTTTCCGGTATAAAGAACTTTGGCGGGGGCGCAGCTTCCGGCACGGGCGTTTTCTTTGCTGTTTTCGGGGCATCAGGTNNTCCAAGACTTTTTATACTCCTTTGTAACTCTTTTGTCGAACGATTTATATAATTTAAATAATGTCCGTGATGCTTGCCACCACTCTTAGCAATTTCATACGCGGACAGGTCTGAAGAAAGAAATTCTTCATATTTTTCAAAATATTTTTCATGTTTTCCTTCTATGATAGCAGTGGTTTTACTTTTGTCCTCTGGCCCGTTGTGCAGCTTGCCGGGTATGCCTTCGCCCCTAGCTGCACTCTCCGGCGTGGCTTTCACGTCTATAGTTTTGCCCGTATTTGCCTTACCCGCTTTCGGGGCATCAGGTATTTTTCCCAGGCCCTTTGCTGCCTTTGCCGCTACGCCGCCTCCAAGTATTCCCGCAAGATTTTCACCTATTGCGTAGTTAATCTCCTCCTCGCTTGCATTGGCCAGCGCTTCCCAAATCTTTTTGATACTCTTTGGCAGTTCGCGATCTATGCGGCTTATGTACTGCATAAGCTTGTGCGGCGCTCTTGTCATAAGTTCTTCAAGCTGTTCAAAAGTGTCTTGCAGTACCTTTTGTTGTACTGCCCCGGCGTAACGGCCAAGATCGCCGTAGAGAAAAGGAGCCACAACAGTGAAGAACAGCCTGTTAATCTCGTCCCCTATTGTGTTCAGGCCGGAGAGGATGCCCTCCCCCAGTCCGGGCGGAAAAAGCGGCGGGTCAAGAGAATACAGCGGGCCATCCGGTTCATTACCCGGCTGCCAGAAAAAGCCCCGCTCCGGTTCCGGGCCGGGGAAAGGTGCGGCTTCCGTTTTTACGGCAGAGGGAACTTGAGCCGCAGCTTTCGTCTTCAGGTCTTGCGGCTGCCAGAAAAAGCCCTGTTCCGG
>DBDO01000021.1:12300-22725 GCA_002293605.1 Desulfovibrionaceae bacterium UBA930 | reverse complement strand
GCTGCCTCTCTTGCAGAGCCCCTCCGCCGCGCAGCCAAAGGCGCGCAGACGGAACTCGCCAGTTGGAAGGGCGCAGGGCCTGTGTCGGCAAAGCCGAAATCCCTGCACCTGTTCGGCAGGGACAAAAACGCGGCCCAGTCCAAACTGGCCGAAGGCAAAACGCGGCCCCCGGCAACGCCCAGGGGCATGGCCCCGTGGGGTACCCTCTGGCCTTTAGCCGGGGAAGAGAACCGGGTGAGCAGGCCGTTCGGCTGGGAGGACGACCCGGCGNNTCGGAGTGCATATAAGCGCGGCCCCGGAGACGCCCGTACGGGCCGTTCTGCCCGGCACGGTCGTGTATGCCGGGCAGCGTGAAGGGCACGGCCACACCGTGGTACTGGAACACAAGGATGGATACAGAAGCTATTACGGCAATCTTGCGCCCAATGCCGTCAAGGTTGGGGATCAGCTCCGTCATGGCGCGGAATTTGCAAAAATAGCGGCGCAGGCCTCCCCTGCTGCAGGGGGGGAAAATTCTGCCTCCCTGCTTTTCGAACTGAAAAAGGGAGAAATGGCCCTTAACCCTGAAAACGCCATCAGCCGCACAGCTGGCAGGCAGGTCAGCGGTTAGCCGACCAAAAAAGACAGGATACCGCCATGTACGCTCTTATTCACGCAAATCTCACCCGGCAGTTCAAGGGGCTCGAACTTTTGCTCTCCCTGCTGGATGAGGAGTTCGAACTGCTCTGCGCACGAGATACCGATGCCGTTGCGTCCCTGGAGTTTTCCATTCACGAGCTTTTGCGCCAGATCGCCGTGGAGCGCATGGCGATAAAGGGCACCATGCAGGGCACCAGGCTTCTGGAGTATGCCGGGCTGTTGCCGGATGAGGACGAAGCGCGGGAAATCACGCGCCTGTATCACCTGATTGATTCGCTGGAGCAGCGCTCCTCGCGTCAGGCCTCGCGCAATGCGGAACTTTCCCTGGCCCTTTTGGATCAGAGCCAGTCCCTCTTAAGCTTTTTGCATAAGCAGCTGACTCCCAAGCAAACCCAGTGCTACGGCAGGGGCGGACGCCTGAGCGACAGCAGGCCCGGTGCGGCCCTGTATTCCGGGAGGCTCTAGTCATGGCCTGGGGCGTCAACAGCGTACTGAGCATGGGCGTGGGCGCGCTTTTCGCGTCACAGGCCAATATTCAGACCACGGGCAACAACATCTCCAATGTCAATACGCCGGGCTATTCGCGCCAGGTCGTGCGCCAGGAAGAGCGCACCGCGATCAACGGCCGCCCCGGACAGGTGGGGCAGGGCGTTGTTGCCACGGAGGTAATCCGCTATTTTGACGCCTTTGTGGAAGCCAACTATCTGGACAAGCTCGGCACCTCGCAACGCTTTGAATCCCAGTACACGCAACTGCGTTACGTGGAGAATCTGTTCAACGAAGCCAGCTCGAACGGCATTTCCAACTCGCTCACCGAGCTGTTCAAGGCCTGGAACAACCTGGCCCAGAAGCCGGACGACATGGCTACGCGCGAGGCCCTTTTATCCACCGCGCAAATTGCGACCACCGCGCTTGCCAATACGGACGCCTCCCTGGCCAAACTTGCCGATCAGGTGAACACCATGATCGCCCAGGATGTGGAGAGCGCCAACCAGCTCATTCAGGAGATAGCGGCCCTGAACAAGGAGATTACCGCCAACTACCTGGCCGGACGCAATAACCCCAACGAACTCATGGACAAGCGCGATGCCAAGGTGCGTGAGCTTGGGGCCATTATTGATGTGGACGTGGACGACAGGGGGCCCGGCGCATACAACCTGCACATGAAAAACGGCTGCACCCTGGTGCAGGACAACATACCCTTTTCCCTCAAGCTTGGCGGCCCCCAGGTGGAGAATAACCTTCCGGCCTCCTCGCCCTACAAGGGGCGGGTAGACCCCTCTGATCCGACCTCCCCCATGAAGACCCTGCATTTTTCGGGCGCGGACAATTACGAATACACCGTGGAAATCGTGGATGGCGGTGACATAGGCAGCGGGGCCACCTTCAGGGTGTCCATTGACGGCGGCGCATCCTGGCTCACGGACGAAAGCGGGCAGCCCGCAAGCTTCAAGGCCAATGAAGAAGGCGGCAGCCAGCGAGTGGGCGAACTGGATATCTGGTTTGACGCGGGCACCGTGGCCACGGGCGATCGCTTCGTTATTTCCCCCAAGCAGGACGTATACTGGGTCAGCCCCACAGCCGGTCCCATCAATATTTCCACCCAGATATACATGAACGGCGCTGACAATACGGAGCGCATCATGGGCGGTTCCCTGGGTGGCCTCCTGGAATTTCGCGATTACCGCCTCGGCGACTACCGCGACCGCCTGGACGCCCTGAGCCAGAGCATGGTCTGGGAGGTCAACCGCATCCACAGCCAGGGCGCGGGCCTTGAGCCCCTAAGCTACGCGCTTGGCACCTATGCCGTTGGCCCTGGCCGCGAAAACGTGCCCCTGGGCAGCCCCGAAGCCCAGTTTGCCTGGGCGGAACGCTTGCAGAGCGGCAACGTCAGCTTCGCTATTTTCAAGTCCGATGGCAGCGCTTACATTCCCTACCCCGGCTTGGAAGTTTTTTCCCCCGCGAATTTCGACCCTGCGGTGAACAGCCTGCAAGACGTGGCCGATGCCATCAATAACGCTGCGTTTACCGATGCGGACGGCACGACACATAGCCCCTTTACTGCCAGAGTGGTGGACGGCAGGCTGGAGCTTTCCTCCAGCGATGCGACAAAATACAGCTTCGCCATTACCGATGATACCAGCGGCCTCGCTGCGGCGCTTGGCATCAATACCTTTTTTACCGGAGAGCATTCGGCTGATCTCGGTATCCGCCCGGACATCCTCGGCAACCTGAACCTGATCAATGCAGGACAGGTGAACGTGCCCGGCGAACTGAACGCGGGCGATAACGTTATCGCCAAGGAAATCGCGGAACTGGCGAGCAAGGCCGTGGAAATAGGCACCACCTGGAACAAGAACACCAGCCAGCCCCTCAGTTCCTATTATTCCACGCTGGTCACCAAGGTCGGCGCGGACACTGCGGCCGTCAAGTTCACGGCAGCCGCCGAAACTGCCATGGCGCTGGAGCTGTATACACGGCAGGAGGAAATTTCCGGGGTCAGCCTGGATGAGGAAATGAGCAGCCTGATCAAGTTTCAGGCTTCGTATAAGGCGGCGGCAAAGCTTATTACCACTGCCGACGAGATGTTGCAGACCCTGCTCAGTCTGAAGCAGTAGGGTCCTTTGTAAGGAGATTTTTATGGCGCTGCGCGTTACCCAGGGCATGATGTACAATTCGATGGTGCATAATATGAACAGCACCCTTTCGGCGTACATAGAGTCCAATATGCAGTCTTCAAGCCAAAAGCGCGTCAACCGCCCCTCGGACGATCCGGTCAGCGCGGGGCGCATTCTTGACACACGCGCCACCATAAGCAAGCTGTCCGATTACGACAAGAACACCAAGACGGCCATGGGCTGGCTCGGCCTTGCGGACAACATTCTCGCCTCGGGCGATGGCTCGGTGCATACCGTGCTCAGTCTGATAAAATCCACGGACATCCAGAGCAGCACCGGTACCATCAACCAGGAAAACCGCCTGGAAATCGCCTCGGCCATACGCCAGTACATGGAGCAGCTCGTCAACCTGGCCAACACCCAGTATGGCGATCAGCACATCTTTGCCGGGCAGAAGACCGATGCCCCCCCCTACCACATAGGGCTTGGCGTGAGCGTGAAAGACCCGGAAGGCGGCCTTGAGGGTGTGCAGTACCATGTGGAAGGCGCGAGCGAGAGCACCGTGCTTATCACCCCTGTGGGCGAGCCCGGCACCGCAGTCGCGGCGGACGCGGCCAGCTATATGTTCAGCACGGACGGGGGCAAAAGCTGGCAAGCCGTCTCATCCGTCACCAGCGAGTATGCGGTGGACCCCCTGACAGGCCCGGGCAGGCACCTTACCACCCTTGACACCGGCATTGGCGTGACGGTTGAAATCTCCAATCCCGGCACAAACGCAGCGCCTATGGTCACCCCGGCCTACAAGGCCGATGAACTCAATGATGCGGTCAAAACCGGGGAAGGCACCTGGATGTATGTACGACCCACCGCCATTTACAGCGGCGATGACGACAGCACCCAGGTGACGGCAAGTTACTGGAATCCCGGCGCGGACGCCTCTCCCCTGAGCACCAGCGCCGAAGGGCATTTCATCCGCGATGTGGCCGTGCGCCTTGACTCCGTAGATAACGTCGCAAGCCCGCCCCGTCTGTACTACTCCTTTTCCACGGACAACGGCAGCAATTGGACCCAGTCCTCCGCGCCCGTGCCAAGCACGGGCTCCATGAAGCTTTCCGTGCCGGGCGGCTACCTGGAGATAGCTGACGCCTCCAATCTGGCCCCGCATGTGGACAAGGGCGCCGGGAGCGAGGACAGGGGCAGCCAGTTTATCATCCACCCGCACCGGGCGGATATTAATTTTCAGATCGGCGATAACGACAGCATCACCGTGAACATGGTGGGCAAGGATATTTTCGGCGGCCTGTACAATTACCCGGAAAGTTCGGCGGGCAACGCGCCGGGCAATCAGGTCTACCCTCATGCCGAACCCGTGCCCGGGGCCAACATGTTCGAGACCCTGGGCAAGCTCGTAGCCGGTCTTGAGACCAATGATCAAAGCATGGTGCAGGACTGTCTGGAAGAGCTGGACGAGGTCATGAGCCTGGTGCGCACCAGAGTGGCCGAAATCGGCGGGCGCGAAAACCGCCTGATCGTCACCCAGGCGGCGTTGACCATGCGTACCTACACCGAGCAGGACAGCTTGAGCCAGATGGAGGACATAGACGTGACCGAGCTGATGACCCGGCTCTCCCAACAGCAGATAGCGTATAACAGTGTACTCAAGTCCTCTTCCATGATAATGCAGATGAGTCTGGTGAACTTTCTCTAAAGGCGGCTGCATGCTCATTCTTTCACGGCGTCCCGGCGAAAGCCTGCACATCGGCGACAATATCACGATCACCGTGTTCGCCATAAACGGCAAACAGGTCAAGCTCGGCATTGTGGTGCCCGAGACTCTGGCCGTGTACCGGGAAGAAGTCTACCAGCGCGTGAAGGAAGAAAATACCGGAGCCCTTGTGGCCGATGAACAGGATCTTCTTGCAGCGGCGGCGTTATGGCAAAACACAAAGTAAAAGTTATCGAATCCCGCCTGGGCAGGCGTGAAGTTCGAACGGATAGAATCATTCATTTTCCGCGCGGCATTATCGGCTATGAAGAGGTGCGCGAATTCACTCTGCTCCAGATTCAGGAAAACGCGCCCCTGCACGTTCTGCAAAGCATGGAGCGGCCCGGCCTGGGACTTTTGGTTGCCGACCCCTTCGTCTTTCTGCCCGATTACAGTCTGCATGTCGGCGAGGCCGAGCAAAAGCTGCTTCAGGCGGACAGCGCAACCGATCTGGCGGTGCTGGTCACGGCCTCCATTCCTCCGGGCAAACCTGAGGAAACCGCCCTCAACCTGCTCGGCCCCATCGTGATCAACCATCGCGCTCACCTTGGCCTGCAAGCTCCGCAAACAGACTCCGGCGGCCCTGCCCGTGTCTTTGTGCGCGGGCAACTGCTGGAGGGGTGAAAGGAGGACCGCTATGATGACAGGTTTGATCCGGCAATGGGACAAGGAAAAATACTGCTACCCCGCAGCCTTTGACAGGGCGATCAGCTACCTGAGAAGCAATGATCTCGCGGCCTTTGACGAGGGTAAACACCCCATAGAGGGCTCGTTGATCTACGCCATGATCCAAAAGCCTGTAACCGCCCCGGCTGCGGAGCGCCGCTATGAGCTGCACAGGGATTACATCGATATCCAGGTGCTGCTGAAAGGCAGCAGGGAAGAGCACCGCTACGGCCTCGCCTGCCCGGAAAGCAGGCCCACCGAAGATTTTCTGGAGAGCAAGGATCTGGCCTTTTACCCCGCTCCGGCGGACGCCCGTTCGCTCATCGTCACCCCCTGGCAGTATGTGGTGTACCTGCCCTGGGAATTGCACTGCCCCGCCTGTTCTGTTGAGGCCCCGGAAAGCATCGTTAAAGTGATTTTGAAAATTCACCGCTCCTGTATGGGAGGGTGAAGGCACTGATCAACGAAAAACTGCTCCAGGAGAAGCGCATGCAAGCACTACCCTCACTCCCAGACGCTGTTATTGAGGCCTTCCATCTGATGTGGGGAAATTTTCCCGAAGGCGTCAGCCTCGTGCATAAAAGCAGGCAGGTCATGGCCGTTAATAAGGCCATGGAAAAACAGGGTATTGTGAAGCCGGGCATGAACTGCGCGAAAATAGGCTCGCCAGAGGCGCATAAAGGCTGCCTGGCGAATAAAGCGCTGGCAAGCGGCGAGGCCGCCTTTGTGCATATGCCCCTGCCGGGCAGGGATGGCGTGGGATTCTGGATTCCCCTGGACGGCTACCCGGAATTTTTCCTGCACTTCAGCGTGGGCCTTAGCATGGATTACAAAAGCGGCCAGCGCGTGGACTATACAGTGCCTTCCGCATAAGGGCCTGTCTTTTTTGTGGGGCTTAGAGCAAATTTACATTAAAAATGTATGTTTGCTTTGCAAGGATTTGCTCACAAGTCCTTGCCACGAGATACTTGTAGGGTATCTCAAAGTGAAACTGCCTCCCAGGCCCTTGCACCCGCGATTTTCCGAAAAACGGCGCTCTGCGCCGTTTTTCGGCGAAAGGGGTCAAGGGGGCGCGGCCCCCTTGCGGGGTGCAGGGGCGGGGCCCCTGCCGGGAGCGTTATACCTCATCCACACTTGGTATACGCACAGGCCGGGCAGATCAGGCAGCCTTCCTGAAAGATCAGAATATCGTCGCACTCGGGGCAGTGCTGCGCGCCCAGGCCATTTTCCTCTTCATGCACGGATTTTCCCGACTTGAGGTAGCGGTTTTCCAGCACCCAGGCGATGCCGTCCGGAATGGACTGCACCTGTCCCTGCTTGCCGGGCTGGAAGACCTGGGCCTCACCGCCTATGCCCTTGATCTGCTGCACAATGGTTTTGACCTCAATGCCGGAGCGCAGGGCCAGGGAGATTAGGCGGCCNNATGGCTTCAGCCTTGGCCGTGGTGGAGCGGCCGGATTTGCCGATGGTGACAAAGGCTTCAAAGGGCTTGCCGTCAAGCTCGTTGATGGTCACGTACATGATGCCGTGGCCCGTGCGCACTTTTTGGGTGAAGCCGTATACCAGATCCGGGCGGTCGCGCACGATGCGTTTTTTATCTTCGGCGGCGCTTGTCTGATTTTCTCCTTCGCCGGTACTGAGCACCTGCACGCTTTTGCAGCCGTCGCGGTATACGGTGACGCCCTTGCAGCCCATTTCATAGGCCATCCAGTAAATGCGGCGTATGTCGTCCACAGTGGCCGCGCTCGGCAGGTTTACGGTTTTGGATACGGCGTTGTCCGTGTGGGCCTGGAAGGCGGCTTGCATGCGCAGATGCCAGAGGGGCTCTATATCCATGGCCGTGACAAAAACCTTGCGCAAATCTTCGGGCAAATGCTCCACAGAGGCGATGCTGCCTTTGGCGGCCACGCTGTCCATGAGTTTTTTGCTGTACGCGCCGCTGTCCTTCAAGGCCTGCTCAAAGTGGGGGTTGACCTCCACCAGACGCTCGCCGTCCATGACATTGCGCGAAAAACATAAGGCGAAAAGCGGTTCAATGCCGGAAGAGCAACCCGCGATGATCGACAGGGTGCCGGTGGGCGCAATGGTGGTTACCGTGGCGTTGCGGAAAGGCCCCTGCTCCTTTTTGGCGAAAATGGACTGCGCATAGGCCGGGAAGGGGCCGCGCTCCTTGGCCAGAAGCGTGGAAGCGGCGCGGCTTTCCTCCTGCACGAAGAGCATGACCTTTTCGGCCAGCAGCACGGCCTCCTGGCTGTTGTAGGCAATGCCGAGCTGATAGAGCAGGTCGGCCCAGCCCATCACCCCGAGGCCGATTTTGCGGTTCAGGCGCACCTTGTCAGTAATCTGACGCAGGGGAAAGCGCGAGGCGTCAATGACATTGTCCAGAAAGCGCACAGCAAGATGAATGGTCTCGCGAAGGCCCTCCCAATCCAGGCCCTGTTCGCCCGCTGACCCGGGGAGGAAGAAGCGGGACAGGTTGACCGAGCCGAGATTGCAGGCCTCATAGGGCAGCAGGGGCTGCTCGCCGCAGGGGTTGGTGGATTCGATCTCCCCTTGCTCCGGCGTGGGGTTGTCCCGGTTAATGCGGTCGATAAAGACAATGCCGGGGTCGCCGCTTTCCCAGGCCTTTTGCACCAGAATTTCAAAAACTTCGCGGGCGCTCCGGCGGCCGCATTCCTCCCCGGTATGGGGGGCCAGCAGGGGGTAGTCTTCTTCCTTTTCCACGGCCTTCATAAATTCTTCGGTCAGGGCCACGGAAAGGTTGAAGTTATTGAAATCCCCCTCGCGCTCCTTGGCCCGGATGAATTCCATGATATCCGGATGGTCCACGCGCAAAATACCCATGTTGGCACCGCGCCTCGTTCCGCCCTGCTTGATCTGCTCGGTAGCCGTATTGAAAATGCGCAGGAAGGAAAGCGGGCCGGAAGCCACGCCGCCGGTGGAGCCCACGCGGCTGTCTTTGGGGCGCAGGCGGGAGAAGGAAAAGCCCGTGCCTCCGCCGGATTTGTGGATCATGGCCGCATGCTTGACCGCATCGAAAATTTCTTCGATGGAGTCGCCCACGGGCAGCACAAAACAGGCGGAAAGCTGGCCCAGGCCCGTGCCTGCGTTCATCAGGGTGGGGGAGTTGGGCAAAAACTTCCAACTGGTCATCAGTTCGTAAAAGGCAAGCGCCAGCTCGTTTGTCTTCCAGGGCGAATTTTCGCCGTATTTGGCCTCTTCAGCCGCAATGGCGGAGGCCACGCGCCAGAACATGGCCTGGGCGTCTTCAAGAATTTCGGCGTTCGGTCCTTTGCGGAAATAACGCTTGCCGAGAACAACAGCGGCATTGGGGTTGATGTCCACAGGGGGAAGATTGGCGGGTTTTTTCAGTGCGGCCATAAGAATATCTGCTTGGTAATCGGTTAATGAAAAAGCGTGCCGGGGAGGCTCTGCCTCCCCGGACCCCTCCGGCAAAGGGCTGACCCCTTTGCAATCCCATTTTTCGGAAAAAGCGATGCAAAGCATCGTTTTTCGGCGAAGGGGGTCAAGGGGACGCGTCCCCTTGCGGGGTCCAGGGGCGGAGCCCCTGGCGGGAGTCCAGAGGGCAGAGCCCAAGGGGATGAAGACAGAGCCTAAGCGGCCAGCAAACTATACGCCATCTGCGCGGCCATGGCAAAGAGCAAACAGGCAAAGGCTTTTTTCAGCCTGGGCACGGGGAGTGTGTGGGCGAGCTTTGCCCCGAGCGGGGCGGTGCACACGCTGGCCGCCGCAATGCCGAGCAGGGCGGGCAGGTAAATGAAGCCAAGGTGCGGGCCGGGCAGATCAGCAAGGCCCAGGCCATTGACCAGATACCCGGCTGCTCCGGCAAAGGCGATGGGAAAGCCGATAGCCGCCGAGGTGCCGATGGCCCTGTGCATGGGCACGTTGCACCAGGCCATATAGGGCACGGACAAGGAGCCCCCGCCGATGCCCACAAAGCTGGAGAGTGCGCCGATAAGCCCGCCTGCGAGGCTGTTGCCCAAAAGGCCCGGCATTTCGCGCGCGGCCTTGGGCTTAACGTTCATCAGCATCTGCGCGCCCACATAGAGCAGGAAAAGGATGAAAAAGCCCTTGAGCAGCGAGGTGGGCATATGCACGGCCACCTTGCTGCCCAAAAAGGTGCCGAGCAGGATGCCCGGCGTGATCTGCCGCACAATGCCCCAGAGCACGGCACCACTGCGATGGTGGGTCATAAAGCTGGAAATGGAGGTGAACATGATGGTCGCAAGGGAGGTGCCGAGCGCCATATGGTGCAGGTGGTCCCCGGTGATGCCCTGAAGCGCGAAAGCGTAATTGAGCATGGGCACAATGACCAGACCGCCGCCCACGCCGAGCAGACCGGCCAGGACTCCGGCAAAGGAGCCCAGCACCAGAAAGAGAACAAGGGATGCGAGCATGGCTATGCTTCCTTCAGCCACTCCTGAAGAATGGCGATCAGCTTTTCCGCCTGATCTCTGCTGGAAATATTGAACTTGGACTGGGCCTTGTATTCGCCGCCGATTTTTTTATAGCGGCGGATGCTGTAGCGGTCCTTGCTGTAGGCCTGCTTGGCCGCCTCCCACTGCTGGTAGCGAAAAACCACGGTGGTCCAGGCACCCTTGCTGAGTACCGCCTTGTCCAGTTCCTTGACCAGCTCGGTGCCATCTTCTTCGTAGTTGATGGTCAGATCATCGATTGTTTCGGCCATACGCGGAAAGGGCCTCCTAAAACCCCATT
>DBDO01000021.1:11844-12259 GCA_002293605.1 Desulfovibrionaceae bacterium UBA930 | reverse complement strand
CCGCTTCGGGTTGGCGTCCAGCAGTGCCCGGCGCTCCTGCAAGGGGGCCAGAAAGGCTGCCAGGCTTTTCAGGAGGATGGCCTTGCAGTCCACACAGCCGAGCGAGGCACTGGTGCAACCGGCGCGGATTTCGTCCTGAAGGCTTTNNGGCCGCCTCCCACTGCTGGTAGCGGAACACAACAGTGGTCCAGGCCCCTTTGCTGAGCACGGCCTTGTCCAGTTCCTTGACCAGTTCGGTACCGTCCTCTTCATAGCTGATGGTCAGGTCTTCAATTGTTTCAGCCATATGCGAAAGGGCCTCCTAAAACCCCATTTTTTCCTTTACGCCGTCCATAGTTTTGCGGGCCTCGGCGCGTGCTTTTTCATTGCCCGCTTCAAGCACTTCCCATACCCGCTTCGGGTTGGCGTCCAGCAG
>DBDO01000021.1:6379-11787 GCA_002293605.1 Desulfovibrionaceae bacterium UBA930 | reverse complement strand
CGCGGATTTCGTCCTGAAGGCTTTTGTCGGTTAAAAGCTCGTGGTAGGGAAAGAGGTTGCAGTCAGCGGGATTGCCGGGGTCCGTGCGGCGCAGGCGGGCTTTATCCGTAAGCATGCCCCTGATTTTGGGCGTGATGCTGTCCATGCCTTCGCGCAACTGGATGGCGTTGTTGTAGCTTTTGGACATTTTGCGCCCGTCAAGACCGGGGCATTTGGCCTGCGGGGTGAGGCGCGCTTCCGGCTCGGGAAAAAAGTCGCCGTACAGATGGTTGAAACGGCGACAGATTTCCCGCGACATCTCAAGGTGCGGCACCTGATCCTGGCCAACAGGCACCCAGCGCGGCCTGTACATGACGATATCCGCCGTTTGCAGCACCGGATAGCCGAGAAAGCCGTAGGTGCCGAGATCCTTGTGCGAAAGCTGCTGCAACTGCTCCTTGTAAGTGGGGCAGCGTTCCAGCCAGCTCACCGGGGTAAGCATGGAGAGCAGAAGGTGCAGCTCTGCATGCTCTGTAACCTGTGACTGCCGGAATATGACGCATTTTTCCGGATCAAGCCCGGCCACCAGCCAGTCCTTGACCAGTTCGGGTACGAATTCCTTGATGATCTGCGGTTTTTCATATTCGCTGGTCAGGGCGTGCCAGTCGGCCACGAAAAAGAAGCTTTCCATCTCTTCCTGCATGATGACCCAATTTTTCAATACCCCGAAGTAATGACCAAGGTGCAGGGCCCCGGTGGGGCGCATTCCGGAAAGCGCGCGTTTTGCGGCGCTTTCGTTCAGGGTGTTTGGCTTTGCGTTTGTATGCACGTCTGGGGACACGATATACCTCTTTCAATAGAGATGCTTGGGCATGCTGCTCTTGTTTCGCGGCGGGCTAGGGAAAGGTGAGGCGCATATCAGGACAGGGAAAGGCCGACCAGGGCGAATATGGCGCTGGCGCTGGCCCTGAGCAGGGGCAGCAGCACCATGTTGATAGCGCCAAAGCCGATCAGCAGGATAATGATGAGCATGCCGTAGCGCCCGACAGAGGCATAGGCCCTGGCCAGAGGGAGCGGCAGCAGGCCTTCGACAATATGGCTGCCGTCCAGGGGAGGGACAGGAATAAGGTTGAACCAGGCCAAAGCGCAGTTGATGCCCACCCCGTACAGGGCTGATTTTTGAATAAAGGCCAGCACCGATGAGTCCAAGCCTATGCCCGCTATGCCCAGGTTGACGGTCAGCTTGACGATCAGGGCGAACAGCAGGGCCACGAGGAAATTGGTCAGGGGGCCGGCTGCGGACACGATCATCATGCCCAGGCGCGGATTTTTAAAATAGCGCGGTGAAACCGGCACGGGTTTGGCCCAGCCGATGACAAAGGGCCGGGTAAAGATGGAGGTGAACACGAACATGCCGAGCCCCATAGGGTCGATATGCGGTATAGGGTTGAAGCTCAGGCGGCCAAGGGTCTTGGCCGTGGGGTCGCCCATGAGATTGGCGGCCCAGCCGTGCGCTATCTCATGGCAGATAATGCCGAAAAGGGCTGGCACAATTGCCAGCCCGATGGAGTAGAGAGCTTCGGCTATATCGAAATGTTGCGGTAGCATCGTGCTTTTTCCGGTCGTATTGCGGGGCATGGCCGCGTGCGGGCTCAAGAGTGACGCAAGGCGGAATACTCCCTTGCGTGGCCACCAGCGTGCAGGGCTGTGAGGGAGCTATGCCCCCCTTTTTGCCAGAACGGTCTTAATGGTATCTTTCAGTCCGGTCAAGTCTACGGATTTTACGTTGTAGGCATCCGCAGCGATCGACTTGAGGTCGTGTTGAAAGCTGTCGTAAGCGGTACTCAGAATAACCGGCAGTTCCGCGTTCGCGGCCCGGATGGTCTGTAAAAGGTCCAGGCCCGTGACCGGATTGCCCTCCAGCTTGATGTCCAGCAGGATGAGATCGGGGGTTTCACGCTGGATGACATCCATGATCGGTTCACGCCCGTCGGAAGTGGCCACAACATAGCCTTCCGCCTGCAATTCTTCCCGGTACAGCATGCGGATATGGAGTTCATCGTCCACTACAAGCAGCTTCGTGTTCATTGCAAACCTCCGCGCAGGGGGCCTTGCGTCCCGCTCGCCAGACGATAGGGGAGCATGGAACCAAGCCGCCTGATCATGAAATGACAATAGCGTGGGGAGGAACAAGTGGCAAGAAATATTAGGGGACGCGCTCTATTCCTCAAAATAACTCGCGCTTTGCGCCGCCTTTTCCCCCACGGTCAGGCTGTACAGACGCACGCCGTAGGCCTGCATGCGCGGCGCAAGCGCCTTGAAAATATAGCGGGAAAGATTCTCCGAGGAAGGGTTCATCCGGTCAAAGGGCGGGGTGGCGTTGAGATCCTTATGATCCAGTTCGTCCAGCACGGACTTGAGCTCCTGCTTGATCAGGGAAAAATCGAGCAGCAGTTCGCTGTCCTGGCTTAAACTATCACCCTGGATTATCGCTTCCACCGTGAAATTATGGCCGTGCGGGCTTTCGCACTTGCCCTGGTAGTGGCGCAAGGCATGGGCCGCAGAAAAATCGGAACGGACGGCGAGCCGCCAAAAAGCGCTGGACATGAAAGCTCCTGTCGCTGTATTGCCGCTGCATGCAACGTGAATATATTCTCACTCTCTCCTGCCCGGATCGGGTAGGCATTGTGGCGGCGGTCAGTGTATTTCTTTCCGGGCAGGCCTGCAACATCAAGGACAGCGCCCAGTTCGGCGATGGGGAAACCGGCCTTTTCTTCATGCGCGTGCACTTCATCGCCGGAAGCGGCGCGCCGGGCGAAGAGGCGCTGCGCGAGGGCTTCGCTCCTCTGGCGGAAGGCTTTTCCATGCACTGGGGCATTCACCCGGCCAAGGCCAAATGCCGCATGATCATCATGGTCTCCCGCTTCGGGCATTGCCTGAACGATCTGCTTTACCGCCATCGCACCGGGGCTTTGCAGGCCGATATCACCGGTATTATTTCCAACCATGAGGACTTTCGGGATGTGGCTGCCTGGCGCGGCATTCCCTTTCACTATCTGCCGGTGAGGCCCGAGAACAAAAAAGAGCAGGAGCAGGCGGTACTGGACATCATCGAGCGGGACAAGGCCGAACTGGTGGTGCTGGCCCGCTATATGCAGGTGCTTTCGCCCGAACTCTGCGAGCGCCTGGCCGGGCGCTGCATCAACATTCACCACTCCTTCCTGCCCAGTTTCAAGGGGGCCCAACCATATCATAAGGCGCATGCGCGCGGGGTCAAGCTTATCGGCGCAACCGCCCACTATGTGACCGCCAATCTGGATGAGGGGCCGATTATCGAACAGGGCGTTGAGCGCGTGGATCACGCCCATACGCCGGAAGATTTTGTGGCCCTGGGGCGCGATGTGGAGAGCGTGGTGCTGGCGCGCGCGGTGCGCAACCATATCGAGCGCCGCGTGCTGCTGAATGGTAGTAAGACGGTGATACTGCGTTAGGGGACTGCCCCCGAGGACTCACGTCCTTTCCCTTGCAGATAATTCTTAGGGGCTGTTAACACAAAGAGCAATCTTGTTCTCTGGCAAGGAAAAAAGGCTTTTTATGGAAGGAGTGTACTCTTACGGTACTCGACTGGAATAAAAAGCCTTTTTGACGCAGCCAGAGGGCAAAAGGGCCTTTGTGTTAGCAGACCCTAGGCCGCTCTGGCCGGAACTTGCACACCCTGCTTGGGGCTGTCCTTGAGCCAGCTTTTGATGATGCCGAGGGCCTGATCGATATTTTGTTCGCTCAGGTGCAGGGCATGGGCCTTGATATCTTCGATCTTTTCCAGCATGGCGGTGGCGGCCACGGCATCGTCGTCATCGTCCACCAGGGCCAGGCGCTCATCCGGGGCGGGCAGGCCTTCCAGGCCTTCGATCATTTTGCCTTCCACCTTCGGGCGGATAAGGGACATGACCACCGGGCGGACCACCATGACCAGAAAGAGGAAGGCCAAAAAGGCGTTGAGCATGGGCTTGCCAAAGCGCAGTCCGTAATCGGCCAGGACGCTTAAGGCGCTTTCCGGCGCGGCGATGTCCACGCTGCCAAAGGCGATGCTGCTCACTTCTATGGTGTCACCGCGTGCGGAGTTGAAGCCCACAGCATTGGCGACAAGCTGGCGGATGCGGCGCAGTTCTTCATCACTGCGGGCCTTGAAGACGGATTCACCTTCGGCGTTCTTTTCATAGATGCCGTCCACAATGACCGCGATGGTCAGACGGTCCACAGCGCCCACGGAAGCGACAACGCTTTCTTCTTCCTTATTGATTTCGTAGTTGGTAGTGCGGTTTTCGCTGGTGGCGTTCTGATCGGAGGCGGTGCCGGAAGGCCCTTCGCCGCGAAAGTTGGGGTCGGGCACGCCGCCTTCAATGGCTGCCCGGCCCTGGGTGCTGGTTTCACTGCGCATTTCAGAGCGCACCACGGTCTTTTCCGGGTCGTAGCTTTCGCGGCGGATGGTCTTCTGGCTGAAATCGAGGTCCGCGTTGACCTTGGCGATTACCCGGCCCGCGCCCACCACGGGCATGAGCATTTCTTCAATGCGGCGCTCCAGGTTGGACTGGGTCATGGTTTTGTGTTCGAACTGGGTGCGGGTCAGGCCGCCCAGCGCGCCTTCTTCTTCCGGCTCATACAGCACCTTGCCGTTGGTATCGGCAATGGAGATTTTGCTCTTGTCCAGGCCTTCCACAGCCATGGTCACCAGGTTGACTACGGCTTCCACGTCTTTCGGCTCAAGCTTCTTGGTGCCGGAAAGCTTGAGCAGCACCGAGGCGGAAGGTTTTTGCTGCTCTTCGATGAAAAGGCTGCGGTTGGGAACGACCAGATGCACGCGGGCGCTTTCAACGCCGGGAAATTCGCTGATGGTGCGGGCCAGTTCCCCTTCCAGGGCGCGGCGGTAGGTCAGCTTTTGCACGAAATCGGTCTTGCCCATCTGGTTTTCGTCAAAGATTTCAAAGCCTACGCCCTGCCCGGTCAGAATCTTGTCCCCAGCCATAGTGATGCGCAGGGCGTGCACCCTGTCCTGGGGCACGGTAATGGCGGCCCCGTTTTGCTCCAGCGAGTAGGGAACCTGCTGGGCCT
This sequence comes from Desulfovibrionaceae bacterium UBA930, assembly GCA_002293605.1. Lineage (GTDB taxonomy): Bacteria > Desulfobacterota > Desulfovibrionia > Desulfovibrionales > Desulfovibrionaceae > Frigididesulfovibrio. The sequence goes on along the minus strand of DBDO01000021.1, from coordinate 6,699 downwards.
CCAGGGATTTGACGACCCTGGCCGCGTCTTCCGGCGTGAGGTTAGCGTAAAGCGTGCCGTATTCGGGCTTGTTGATCCAGACCATCAGGCCGATGAACATGGCGATGGTCAGAACCGCGAGAATGCCGATGAACATGCGCTGGGTCATGCTGATGCCGCCCCAGAAGGTGCGGACGCGGGCGCTGACGTTGGCGAGAATGGCGGACATGGTTTGAATCTCCTTGAGGCGTGCTATGCGTGCCTTGCGATTTTTTCAGAGCCTTGGGCAGTACCTAGGGAAGCACTGATTAATGAGATTTTGGGAAACGCGTAGTTATTTC
>DBDO01000021.1:1966-6340 GCA_002293605.1 Desulfovibrionaceae bacterium UBA930 | reverse complement strand
GAATAAATCAGCGTTTCCCTAGAATTGCATGCGGGAAAGTTCCTTATACGCTTCAATTACCTTGTTGCGCACGGCTGCGGTCATATTCATGGCCAGCCCGGCCTTTTGCATGGCGATCATGAGCTCATGCACATTTTGATTTTCCCCCGAGGCAAAGGAGGTAATCAGCTTCGAGCGTTCCCCTTGCAGGTTGTTGACCTTTTCCAGGGAATCCTTGAGCGCCTCGCCAAAGCCGGTGGCCTGGGCCTTGGGCGCGCCGAGCCCGGCATCTTTTACCTGCCGTTCGGCCTTGTTGAAGTTTTGCAAGGCATTGGCGTATGCGCGAAGTCCTACGGATTGAATGCTCATGAGCTTTTCCTTCCTATCCTGTCCCGGCTGGCCTTATCGGTTGATTTCCAAAGCCTTGTTGTACATCTGCTTGATGCTGTCCACAGTGGTCACGTTGGCCTCGTAGCCGCGCTGGGCTGTCATCAGGGCCGCCATTTCCTCCACCACGTTAATGTCCGGATAGGCGACATAGCCGTCTGCATTGGCGTCCGGGTGACTTGGCTCGTACACCAGTTTGTGCGGGCGCTGGTCCACGGCAATGGCCTGCACATGCACGCCGCGCAGTTCCTTATCCAGGGCGCCTTCCATCTGCTTTTTGAAGGAAAGGTCCACGGGGAGCGATTCCATAACCACGCTTTTGCGGCGGTAGGGTCCGCCGTCCTGGGTGCGGGTGGTTTTGGCATTGGCCAGGTTCATTGAAATGATGTTGATATGCGTGCGTTCCGCGCTGAGGGCGGAAGCGCCCATGTCGAGAGCGGTTATAAAGTCCATTATTTCTGCCCTTCCGTAATAATCTGTTTCAGGCCTTCAAACTTGCTGCGTATAATCGTGGTCAGCGCGGAATAATGCAGGTTTGTTTTGGCCATGGTCGCCATTTCCTTATCCAGATCCACGCGGTCTTCGCCGTGCACGATGCGCGGTTTGAAGGCGTGGGTCCAGTCCGTACCGAAACTGTCGGGATCAAAAACCACCGGCATATGCTTTTGGTCGGTAAGGGTCATCTTGCCTCTGGCATCAAGGCCGAGGGCCGATTGCAGGCTTTCTTCAAAGTCCAGCTTGAGCGGCTTGTAGCCGGGGGTCTTTACATTCGCCATGTTGCTGGTGACGACGTTTTGACGTTGCAGCTGCATGTCAAGAACTTTGCCTATCAGGCCGACATCCGAATCAAACAGGCTTTTCATAGCGCATCTCCTCCAAAGCTGCCCCTGACGGAAATCTGGGGCGGGAAAACTTTTCCCTTTGTGCTCACAGCAGACAAGCAAAAAGCATTCCATACATATAATATATGGAATTTATTATATAATAATGGAAAGCCCCTGCGGGGGTGTCGGTTTTTTGGAGGCCCTCGTCAAAAAGGGGCCGCTCCTGTCTAAGGAAGAATATGCCGCTTTGCGCTGGCGGGAAGGTGCCTCAGCTCAGGTTTGCGGGGAGGCGGCAGGGTGAGGGCAAGGGGAGAAAAAAAGCTTTTTCCGCGCTCCGCAAAGAATTTTGCGGGCTCTACCCAGTTTGGCACAGGTTTTGGCACGTCTATTGCTAGGCCTATAGACAACACCGCATTGCGCCAGCATTGCACAACTGATGCGGAAAAAAACTGTATCCCGTTTTACAGGGGATTCTTTTTCGGAGGGGAACATGAGCCAGGTCGATTATGAAATCAACAAGGAATTGGGCGAGTGCTATCTGTTTATGGGCGAATATGAGAAGGCCCGCGATTACTACACCAAGGCGGTCGCCAATAACGGCGGCATGCCTGACCCTTACATGGGGCTGGCCGCGATAGCGGTACAGGACGGCGATATGCAGGCCGCCCACAGCTTTTATAAAAAGGCCAATCAGGTGGCCCCTGGCGAAAAGCCGCTGGCGGGCCTTGGCATGATTGAAGTCGAACTTGCCCGCTACGAAGAGGCGTTCGAGCATTTTCGCGCCGCGCTGGAGTACAACCCCGGCAACATGATGGTTGTGAACAGCATGCTGCAACTGGCCCATGTGCTGGACCGCCTTGAAGAGGCCGTACCCTGCCTGGAAGCCGCGCTGGACAGCGGCGATACGGAAGCCGTGCGTTACGCTCTGGCCGCCTGCCTGCTTTCTTTGAACCGCGATGAGGAAGCAAAGACGCATCTGGAACTTTTACTTGGCGAAAATCCTTCCAACGATTCCGCCAAACAGCTTTACGCGCAATTCGCCGCGTAAAAACGGGTGATTCGCGGGTGCCAATCCCGCCATCACACGATCCCCCCCGTACGATTTCCCGGCCTCAAGCTGGCGCGAGAGGCCGGGAGATCAAGAAGGGGGAGAGTCGCCGCTCTTTCTACGCTCTTCCATATTCGGATGCTTTTCCAGCCAGTGCAGTATGGCCTTGTGGTTTTCCTTGCGGTGCAGATCCTTGTTGCCGTACATGGCCATATCGGCGCGCGCGAACAAGGTGGCAAGGCTTTCTTCGTCCCTGGCCTCGGCCAGCCCAGAGGAAATAAATACGGGCGGCAGGGCGTCTTTTTCCCGCATCAGGCGAGCCTGCCTGTTTATCCGCTCCGTAAGCGGCCTGGCCATGCTGTAGACCGCGTCAGGCACAATCACCGCAAATTCATCTCCGCCAATACGGTAGATAGCATCGTTTTCCCGCAGGGAACGATGCAGCAGCTGCATCAGTCGGCGCAGCAGGGCATCGCCTGCCTGATGCCCGAGCTTGTCATTGATGAGTTTAAGCCCGTCCACATCCACGAGAATCAGACAAAGCGGAAGGCGTTTCTGGCGGCGCAGGCTGTTCAAGCTTTTTTCAAAGGCCAGACGGTTGCCCGCTCCGGTCAGGTGGTCAACTTCACTCAGCATCTTGTAATGCCCGCTCAGGTGCCGCAGACGCAGGAGCAGCAGGGCGGAAGCGCACAGGCACAGCCAGATTCCTCCGAAGCTCCACAGAAGAAAGGGACTCAGACACAGATCATGGCTGGACGGGGAGAGGAGAATAAATTCCAGCCCGCTGTTTTTTACCGGGACCCTGACAGCGAGATATTCCTCGCCTGCAAAAAGATGTCTGACAGCGGTGTTTTTTTCGGCAGGCAGACCTTGCAGCATGGGCGTTGCGGCGGCATCAGAGGGCGCGGCCTGTTCGGAGACGGGGATGAGAAGCTGATTGGCCTCGTTGATCAAAAAAAATTTGCGCCCGTTTATGTTGAAGGACTCCAACGCGGCCATGCGCTCGGCAAGAGTCGCGAGGCTTAAGCGCAGAGCCAGGCGCTCTTCAACGAGTTCAGCCCCGATTCGGGCCAGGGAGCAGAGGCGCTTGAACGCGCGTTCCTCCATATGCGCGGCAATGACAAAGTATAATGTGCCGGAAAACAGGGAGAGCAGCACGAGTGCAACAATATTGAGGGCTTGTTGTCGGATGCTGATATGCATATCGCCTTCCGATCCCTTGAGCTTTTTCTCGCTTCGCTATTCCCCTTCCCTTCCTATCCCCGGCGGCAAGGCAAAGGGCGTTGCTTTTCCATAAGCCTCTGCGCCTTCCAAGGCTTGGAGGGCCTCTCCCGTTCCCCCGGGGGGCAGTGGTACACTGCCCTTATCTACAATAATCACGCCGGTTTTTTCAAGCACTTCCCGCCGAAATTCGTATTCGGCTATCAGGCGGCGGGTGCGGTAATGCAGCCAGACCACGGCAATAATGATGATGCACAATACCGCCGCTATGCCGCCCACAAGGGCGGGTACATGCGGTGCCAGGGCCGCAGCGAAGCGTTGCAGGGCGGAAAAGGCACCGTCCAGGGTCAGCACGCCCACGCCGAAAAGCGCAACGCCGAGCAGAATAACCGCAACAGGCGCGCCTTTGACGATGCGGTAGATTTTTTGCAGCCTCTCCGGCAGGTGCTTTTGCCACTCCTGCTCCGAAGCAGCCCCGTCAGGCGCGCGGAACAGCCCCACATCGGCCAGATGCACGGCCAGCAGAATAAGGGCCGGGGCGAGCAGGGACACGGCGGCCCAGCTTATCCAGGGAAAAGGAATGAGGCGCGAACCGGACAGGTCGCCGGAGGCCCCCATAAAGCCGAAGAGCAGTGCCCCCCCGGCGATCAGCAGCTCTACTGCGGCAATGGAAACCGCAATATAGGTCCATAGTTCGCCGCGCTGCTGCTCCGACAGGGCCGGGCCGGAAAGGCCGGGAGCCTTCCCGCTTTTTGCGCCCTCGCCAGGCTGTGTGCTTTCGTGCCCGGCCTTTTCAAAATCCGCCATATACTGTTATTCCCGCTTGTAAAAGTGCCGGGGCTGTTCCCGCTTTCCAAACAGGGAATCGGGAACAGCCCGCCGGGCAGATGTCACAGAAAACTCAAGGCTGCAAAT
>DBDO01000021.1:0-1939 GCA_002293605.1 Desulfovibrionaceae bacterium UBA930 | reverse complement strand
TTAGGCTCAAGCTCCTTGACAATATAGGCTTTGACCTCAGGGGAGGTAACCGCCCTGATCAGGGCCTTGACAGCAGCCTTGTCTTTATCGGCTTCGCGCACGACCAGCACGTTGGCATAGGGGGAGTCTTCGCCTTCGATCACAATGGCATCGCGCGCAGGCACCAGCCCGGCTTCAACCGCGAAGTTGGTGTTGATGACCGAGGCTGTCACGTCAACCAGGGTGCGGGGCAGTTGGGCCGCCTCCAGTTCCACGAGCTTGAGGCCTTTGGGGTTGGCCGTAACATCTCGGGCCGTGACCAGTTCGCCCGGCTTCAGGCTGATCAGGCCGTTTTTCTCCAGCAAGCGCAGGGCGCGCGCGCCGTTGGTCGGGTCATTGGGCACGGCCACGGTATCGCCCTTTTTCAGCTCGTTCAGGCTCTTGATTTTTTTGGAATACAGACCGAGCGGCTCAATATGCACCTTGGCGACCCAGGCCAGCTTGAGATTTTTTTCCTTGTTCATATTGTCAAGGTAGGGGATATGCTGGAAAAAATTGGCGGTCAGATGCCCCTCGGCAAGGTTTACGTTGGGCTGCACATAGTCGGAAAAATCTTTGAGTTCGAGCTTGTAGCCTTCTTTTTCCAGCAGGGGCTTGGCGATACGCATAATTTCCTTGTGCGGGAAAGGCGTGACGCCGACAACGATAGTTTTGTCGTCAGCGCAGAGGGCCTGAGAGACGAAAGAGACGAGAAGGACGAGGCCGAGAAGCAGCTTTTTCATAATACCCTCTGTTGATGGAGCGGCCGGACGGCAAAAGGCCGGAAAGCCCCACTGTTGAGTGTTGCAATATAACGTCCGCGAATCTATAGCATGACTTGCCGCTCTGCGAAAGCCCCTTTCTCGATCTCCCGCACGGCTTCCAGCAGAGAGGCCACTGAACTGTGCCAGGAGCGGATCATCAGCCGCATGAGGCCGACTTCTTCCGACTTTGCCAGCAGCCCGAGTATGGGGGTGCCTCTGCCGTAAGCCGCGCCCACCTCGGCCCAGGCATCGCAGCCCGAAGGGCCAAGATAAATGACCAGATCGCAGCCTGTGGCCGAACCGGCGCAAAAGTCAAAGACCCGTCTGCCTTCCGGCGAATAAATGAAGTGCTCCAGCTCGCGGCGGGACAAAAAGGCCTCTTCAGGCCTGCCCTCGCGCAGCCAGGAGAGCACCTCATGCCCCCGCTCCTCCAGGCGTTCGGTCAGCATTTCAACCGCGTGCTGATGCTTCCATGAGGCGGCGATATAGATCTGCATACTTGTTTTCCTTTTAAGATGCCGCACGGTCCCGACTTCCTGTCGGGACTATTCACGCTTGTCTTTTTGCTCCAAGTCGGATACCCGCGAGCTATGAGCACTCATTCGAACACAATCGCCGTGGCCGTGAGCGGCGGGGCGGACAGCCTATATACCTTGCTCGCCTTGCGGGATCAAGGCTTCAGGGTTTTGGCCCTGCACGGAATTTTTTTGCAGCCGGAGAGCGCGCAGGCTGCGGAAGCGGCGGAGCTCATGCGCGGGCGGCTCGCTGAACGCTGCGCGCATTTCGGCATTCCCCTGCATATAGAGGATCTGTCCGAGGCCTTTGCCAGGCAGGTCGTGCTGCCTTTTGTGCGCGGCTACGCCCTGGGCCTGACCCCCAACCCTTGCGCGCTGTGCAACGCGCGCATCAAATTCGGCCTGCTGCTTGAAAGAGCGCTTGCGCTTGGCGCTTCCCGTCTGGCCACCGGGCATTACGCGCGGCTTGAACAGGATGCTGCCAGCGGCTTGCCCGCCCTGTTTCAGGGGCGGGATCCGCTCAAGGATCAAAGCTATTTTCTTTCCCTTGTGCCGCTCACGGCCCTTTCCCGCGCGCTTTTTCCCCTGGGGGAGCGCGCCAAGGCCGAAGTGCTGGCCGAGCTGGCCGCGCGCGGCCTTACC
>DBDO01000097.1:2996-6396 GCA_002293605.1 Desulfovibrionaceae bacterium UBA930 | reverse complement strand
CTGCCGCCCGTTTGGAAGGCTGAGGATGCGGGCTTGCCGGGTGGGCGGGCGGACAGGCGGCTGTCTTTCGCTTCTCCATGCGCAGTATGGAAAATGCTGTGCATGGGGAGCCCGTATAGGACTTTTGGCGCCGCTCTTGCTTGCGCTTGCGGGCTGCGCCGCGCCCCGGACTGCCTCAGTGCCTGCCGTGGCCCTGGCTGTTGAGGGGCCTGCGCTTGCCCTGACCGGCGAATATTCGGGCATGAGCCTTCGCGGCAGCATGGATCGCAGCTGCATGGCAGGATACGGAAGCGTGCAGCTTGAAGCTCTTGATGAGGGTACTTTTCTCTGTAGCGGGCGAATCGATACACCGCCTACGGAAAAAGGCCGCGTCCGTGGCCTTCTGCACTGCACAGGCGAAAGGCAGGTACTTTTCACCTTGCGTAATATCGGCCCGGATCAAGGTGTGGGCGTTGGCCGGGAGAGCCCGGAGGGCGAATTGCTGATTCTTTTTTACCACGCCTCACCTGAAGAGGCTGTCCGGCGTTTTCCTGCTGTAAAAAAGGATATTCTCAGGGCGGGAGCCGGAAAGACATAATGCCAAATGAGATATACTCATTTCGAAATTTGAATAAAACGGACGGTTCACCGCCCCGGAGTCTCTATGTTGTCGCAGGAACAACGCTTCGCCATCACAGAAAGCGTGCCCTGGAATATTTTTTTACTTACAGTGGGTGCGCTGGTTTCAACCTTTGCCCTTAAATGCATTGCCAAGCCGCACGAATTCGTGTCCGGCGGTCTTTACGGCATGTCCATGCTTATCGACTATGCCACGGGCACCTTCGGCATTGCCGCCTGGTACGCCTTTTTCAACATTCCTGTGCTGCTTATAGGCTGGTTTTTCCTGAGCCGCCGCTTTATGTTGTATACCATATATTGCATTGCGGCGACCACTCTGGCCACCCAACTGATGACCTTTGATGCGGGAATCACCGACAAGACCCTGGCGGCCATAGCGGCGGGCACGCTGTGCGGCCTCGGCACCGGCATTGCCATGCGCTCCCTGGGGAGCGATGGCGGGCTCAATATCATTTCCCTCATCCTGAACCAAAAGTATAATATCAATATCGGCACCTTTAACATTATCTTCAACTTTATGCTTTTTCTGGTAGCGCTGCCCGTGATCAAGGTGGATAACGTTCTGTATTCCATGATCATCACCTACCTTACCTCCTCCCTGACCAACTACTGTCTCGGCATGTTCAACGAGCGCAAGCTGGTCTTCATCATCTCCGAACAGCACCAGCATATCGCCCAGAGCATTATGCGCAACCTGGGACGGGGCTGCACCGTGCTGCACGGGCAGGGGGCTTTTACCCGGCAGGACAGGGAGGTGCTGCTGACCGTTGTGCACAATATCCAGCTCAAGCGCCTGGAAGAACTGGTGCATAAAGAAGACCCCAAAGCCTTTGTCATTATTGAAAATACGCATATGGTGCTGGGCAAGGGTTTTTCGCAGCGCAAGCAGTATTGAGGAAGTTATGCGTATACTGGTGCACCTGTGCTGCGGCCCCTGCGGCATCATGCCCTTACGGCGTCTGCTGGACGCGGGACATGAACTGACCGGCCTGTTTTTCAATCCCAATATTCATCCCTTGTCCGAATACATGCGGCGCAGGGAGGGAGCTGTGCAGACCGCCGAAGTTCTGGGCCTGCCCCTGATTTTGGCAGACAGTCTGGATGAGGCAGAGCAGGCTTGGGCCGTGTCCCGGCAGGCCGTGCCGGGCGGCCCGGAAGAAGGGCCAGAAGAACAACCGGAAAAGCGGGACCAAACACAGTCTCGCAGCCTTGCCCTGCCCTTGGCAGCCGACCCCAGGCCATGGCTGCGCGCTGCGGATCGGGAAAAAGACCGCTGCGCCTTTTGCTGGCGCATCCGGCTGGAAAAGACCGCGCAACTTGCGGCAGGGCGGGGTTTTGAGGCCTTCAGCTCTTCGCTCCTCTATTCACGCTATCAGAATCACGAGCGTATCCGCGAACTGGGCGAAGGCATAGCCCAGGCAAGCGGGGTGGGCTTTGTCTATGAGGATTTTCGCACTTCCTGGCAGGAGGGTATTCGTCTTTCCAGGGAGTGGGGCATATACCGTCAGCAATACTGCGGCTGTGTGTTCAGCGAATATGAACGTTACAGCCGTGATTTCGCGGCCCTGCGCGGCAGGGGCTAAACGCACACGGCCATGCGTCTTTACATCCACGTTCCCTTTTGCCGCAAAAAGTGCGCTTACTGCGCCTTTTATTCCGTGCCTCTTGCTGCTGGCGGGGCCGGGGCGGACATGCTGCAAGGCTACCTGCGCACCCTGCTTGCCGAAATTTCTTTGTGGGGGGAGCGCCTGCCGGGCCGCAGGGCGGAAAGCCTGTTCTTTGGCGGGGGCACGCCGAGCTTGCTGCCTGTAAGGGCCATAGCCGCTATTCTGGAGGCGATCGACAAGCGTTTTCCCCTTGTATCCGGCGCTGAAATAACAGCCGAGGCCAACCCGGAGTCCGCCCTGGCGGACGGCTGGCTGTTCGGCGTAAAGGGCGCGGGTATCAACCGTCTTTCGCTCGGGGTGCAAAGCTTCAGTGACGCGGATTTGCTCCGGCTGGGCAGGGCCCACGATGCGCATGCGGCTGAAGCCGCTTTTTTGACGGCAAAAGCGGCAGGTTTTGGCAATATCAGTCTGGACTTGATGTGGGGCCTGCCCAGAGCTCCTCTGCGCCCGCAAAGCCAGGTGCGCTGGCTGGAGCAGCTGCACAGGCTGGCGGAACTCAGGCCGGAGCATGTTTCCGCTTACGGGCTGACCCTGGAAGAAGGCAGCGCCCTAGAAGCGGCCTGCGCACGGGGTGAATATTCCTTGCCGGAAGAAAGCGCAGCGGCATCCATGTATGTGACCGGGGGGGAGTTTCTGGAAAGCCGGGGCTACATGCAGTATGAAATTTCCAATTACGCCCGCATCGGTTTTGAGTGTCGGCACAATCTGGGCTACTGGCAGGGCGAGGACTATCTCGGCTTCGGCCCTTCCGCGACCTCAACACTTGCGGGGCGGCGCTGGAGCAATCCGGCGGATCCTGCGCTCTGGCGTGAAAGCGTCCGTAGCCGGAGCGCGGGCAATGATGCGGAAATATTGAGCGCGGGCGATCAAGTGAAAGAATTGCTCATGCTGCGTCTGCGCATGAGCAAGGGGCTGTGCCTGGGGGAATACCAGGCCTTGAGCGGGCGCGCCTTTCACGCGGATTTCGGCGCGCTGGCCGGGCTGCTTCAGCAAAAGGGGCTGGCCGCTTCGCGCGAGGGACACTTTCGCCTGACCCGCTCCGGCATGCTGCTCTCCGATGCCGTTTTGGCACATTTTTTTACGGCGCTTCCTTAGGCGGTGTCGTCACGAGTGTC
>DBDO01000097.1:0-2853 GCA_002293605.1 Desulfovibrionaceae bacterium UBA930 | reverse complement strand
TCATCTCGTGACGACACCGCCTAGGGGCTGCTTCACTTTTTCAATATAAATTTGCTTCTGGGCTAAGGAACGGCTGCTGTGTAGCTTTTGGGGAAACGCGTAGTTTTTTCGTTTGGCAAGGCACGAGCCTTTTTTGAAGCGGCGGCTGGACTCTGTGGTCCTGCCCCGCTTCAAAAAAGGCGAGTAACGCCGCCAAACGGAAAAAATCAGCGTTTCCCTACGGGTGGTCTTTCCGCTTATCCTGCACAGCCTTAGAGCCGGTGTGGCAGGGCGTACAGTCCATGCGGCCCTTGAGTCCGCTGTGGGCCCAGTCCTTTTTGTTTTCGCCGTGGCAGTCCTTGGCGGTGCAGCCTGCGTACACTTCCGATTTTTTCAAGGTGGGCGCAAAGGCACCGTTCATCTTCGCCTGAATGATTTCCAAAGTTTTCACCGCCACATCAGCCGTTATACGGCCGCAACGCTCGCTGCGTTCGGTGCTCCGGGCATCAAATTCGCTTGCCGCGCACCATTTGCCCACAGAAATATGGCAGAGAATGGAGCCTGAAACGCTCTGGGGCAGCGGGCCTTCCACTTTCGTGATGCCAGCGCCCGGGGTCGGCTTGTACATGGGAAAGGCGGTGACTTCATACCAGCGGAACAGCTCATCGATCATGGCATCGCGTTCCTTGCGCGGGAAAAAGAGGGCCAGGGTCGCCGCCGCGCCCAGCAGGGCTCCGCAGGTGCCGCCCCATTCCGAGATGCCGCTTTTGCCGTATTCCATCATGGAGAAGGGAAAATCCTTATACGGAGCACCGTATTTTTCACCCATCAGCCCGACAATGGAATACAGGACGCCGTAACCGCAGCCATAGCCCTTATGCCAGAAGCCCGCGTGCGCGACTGCCGCAACTTCCGCCGGGTCAAGCTTGCGCGGCTTCCAGGAAAAATCGCCCCCTGTCTGCTCAAAGCGTTTGCCAAGTTGCGCAGCCGCGCTTTTTTGCGGCGCAGCCGCCAGCGCTGAAAGGCCGAAGCCGGAAAGTGCGCCGCCAACGGCAACGCCGCCCATCAAGCCTAAAACTTTCCGTCTGCTGTGCTGTGTCATAAAGCTCTCCTTCTTTAGTTTGTACAAAGCGCATAGGCCAACATAAAGCAGTAAGTTTGGAATTATTATGTACTATGAATGCCAGTTCGCCAAGGGGCTTTGTGCGAATTGCATAGCTTATTTTTCGCCGCAGGCCCAACAGGAGCGCAGGCCCTTGCTGCCGATATCGCGGCGAAAACGGCTGTTCGCCATACGCACCCTGGCAACGGCTTCATAAGCGTTTTGCTGCGCTGTGGCAAGGTTGCCGCCCAAGGCCGTGACGCCGAGCACCCGCCCGCCCGAAGCGACTATTCTGCCGTTTTCCATCTGCGTTCCGGCCTGGAAGACCTTTACTTTGCCGGGGCTGAGGGCTTCCGCTTCGGCCAGGCCGGAAATTTCCATGCCTTTGGCGTAAGCGCCGGGATAGCCCTCGGCCGCGATGACTACGCACAGGGCGCTGTCCGTGCTGCAGGACAGGGAAATTTCGTGCAAACGACCCTGGGCGCAGGCCAGCATAAGCTCCAAAAAGTCGCCCTCGAGGCGCATGAGCAGGGGCTGGCACTCCGGATCACCGAAGCGCACATTGAACTCCAGCACCATGGGGCCCTGCTGGGTCATCATGAGCCCGGCATAGAGGATGCCGGAAAAGGGGCAGCCGCGTTTTTCAAGGGTTTTCAGCACGGGACGAATGACCAGATCCACAATTTCGGCATAGCGCTCCTCAGGCAGAACGGGTGCCGGGCTATAGGCGCCCATGCCGCCGGTGTTGGGGCCGGTATCGCCGTCAAAGGCGGCCTTGTGATCCTGGGCCGAGGGCAGGGGAATAACGGTATCCCCCTGGCAAAAGGCGAGAAAGGAGGCTTCCTCCCCGATCAGGGTGTCTTCCACGACCACGGTTTCACCGGCTGGGCCAAAGTCTTTGTCAATCATCATGGAGCGCAGGGCCGCAAGGGCTTCTTGCGTGTCTTTGGCCACCACCACTCCTTTTCCGGCCGCAAGGCCGTCCGCCTTGACCACCAGGGGGCAGTTCTTTGTCCGCACGTAGTGCTCGGCGTCCTCATAACGGGTGAACACGGCAAAAGCGGCGGTGGGCACCTTGGCTTCTTCCATAACGGTTTTGGCAAAGGCCTTGGAGCCTTCAAGCCCGGCCGCATACGCGCGGGGGCCGAAACAGAGCACTCCAGCCTTTTCGCAGGCGTCAACGATGCCGTTCACCAGGGGCCCTTCCGGGCCGGGGATGACGAAATCGATATTTTTTTCAGCAATAAGGCGCATCAGGGCGGGGATGTCGCTTTCAGACACGGCGATGTTTTCCCCTTCCAGCGCGGTGCCGCCGTTGCCGGGGGCAATGAACAGTTCCGGTTTTTTAGGGCTTTGTTTCAGTTTCCAGGCCAGGGCGTGCTCGCGCCCGCCGGATCCGATGATCAGAATACGCACAGAGGACTCCTCAAAAACAATGATGGATGTTGGGGCGCGCCGCCTCGGACATTCCGGCGGCGGTGCTGCGCTTTGGCAGGGGTTTCCCCGCCCCGCAGAGTGTTCCCTTAATGTTTGGCCGACAGTAGCGCAATCTGCGGCAATAGAAAAGGGCTGCGAAAGCGCGCGGCCGGGTTGGCGCAAGCGCGTAAAAAAAGAGAGAGGAGAGCGATTTTTACGGGGAATTCAAATAGCTAAGAGAATCTGAAAGCTATTCCGCAAGTTGCAGAAAGGCCAGTTCATCAAGCGGGTCCATAATCGCCTTGTAGAGTCCCCCGGCCTGCATGGGGGGGCCGAACAGGGCCGCGCGCTGCTCG
>DBDO01000132.1:9723-10290 GCA_002293605.1 Desulfovibrionaceae bacterium UBA930 | reverse complement strand
CGGCGCTTTCGATCTGGCCCGCGTTGTGGCCCGGCACATGCCTGACGCCCCGGACTGCGGCGTTGCCGCCGACCTTGGCTGCGGAACCGGCAATGTGTTGCACGCCATGCTCGGCAAAGCCAAATGCGTGATTGGCGTGGACGGTTCCCCGCGCATGCTCGAACTCGCGCGGCGGCGCTTTGCGGACGAGGGGGAGCGCGTCTCTTTGCGCATCGGAGAGCTTTCACATTTGCCCCTGCGTGATGGAGAGGTTGATTTTGCCTCCCTGAACATGGTTTTGCACCACGTCCCCTCCCCTGCGGAGGTACTGGCGGAAATACGCCGCGTGCTCACGCCTGCGGGCCTCCTTCTGCTTACGGACTTCAACAGCCACGGCGATGAGAGCATGCGCAGCGAATACGGGGANNCGCGAAAGCCTGCACGCCCATCTCATTCGGGCGGGCTTTCATCTCGTCTCCTCAGAGCTTGCCCCTGTGGAACGCGGCCTGTCGTTGCACCTTATTGTCGCCCGCGCTACGGCAACAAACACTGCCTAGGCTCAGGCCTCATTACTTTGGGGCTACCGCC
>DBDO01000132.1:9518-9716 GCA_002293605.1 Desulfovibrionaceae bacterium UBA930 | reverse complement strand
GTCCGGGGGAAATGATTTCCCCCGGACCCCCTCGCTTTTCAAGAAAATACTATCGGGAGAAAACAGCATGAGCACACCAGCCGTACAAGCCCTTGATCTCAGTCTGCCATACAAGGTGGCGGACATATCCGGCGCAGAACTTGGCCGCAAGGAAATGCAGCTTTCCGAGCGCGAAATGCCGGGCCTGATGGAACTCAT
>DBDO01000132.1:1966-9392 GCA_002293605.1 Desulfovibrionaceae bacterium UBA930 | reverse complement strand
GCCATTGCCGAGTCCGGCATGGCCAAAGTGTTCGCCTGGAAAGGGGAAAGCCTGGAAGAATACTGGTGGTGCACGGAAATGGCCCTGACCTGGCCGGACGGCTCCGGGCCGGACCTTATTGTGGATGACGGCGGCGACGCCACCTTGCTGATCCACAAGGGCGTGGAGATCGAAAAAAACCCGGCGCTGCTGAACAATGTTCCGGATAACAAGGAACTGGCCATCATCATGGCCCGCCTTGCCGCAGGCCATGCCGAGTCCAAAGACCGCTGGACCAGGGTGGCTGCGAAAATCAAAGGCGTTTCCGAAGAAACCACCACCGGCGTGCACCGCCTCTACCAGATGCAGAAGGAAGGGGCCCTGCTCTTCCCGGCCATCAACGTCAATGACGCCGTTACCAAGTCGAAGTTCGACAACCTTTACGGCTGCCGTGAATCGCTCGCGGACGGCTTGAAGCGGGCCACGGACATCATGGTCGCAGGCAAGGTCGTGGTGGTATGCGGCTACGGCGATGTGGGCAAGGGCTGCGCCCAGAGCATGCGCGGCTTCGGCGCGCGCGTGCTGGTCACCGAAATAGACCCCATCTGCGCCCTGCAAGCCGCCATGGAAGGCTTTGAAGTGACCACGGTTGAAGCGGCCCTGCCCGTGGCCGATATCTTTGTCACTGCCACCGGCAACTACAAGGTGCTCACTGGCGCGCACATGCTGGGCATGAAAGATGAGGCCATTGTCTGCAACATCGGCCACTTTGACAACGAAATCGACATGCACTGGCTGGAGAACACCGCTGGCTGCGTGTGCAGCAACATCAAACCCCAGGTGGATAAATGGCTCCTGCCCTCGGGCCGCTCCATCGTGGTGCTGGCCGAAGGCCGTCTTATGAACCTCGGCTGCGCCACCGGCCACCCGAGCTTTGTCATGTCCAACAGCTTCACCAACCAGGTGCTGGCCCAACTGGAGCTGGCCTCCAACAAAGAGCTCAAAGCCCAGGTCTACACCCTGCCCAAAAAACTGGATGAAGAAGTGGCCCGCCTGCACCTTGCGCGCCTCGGCGTCAAGCTGACCGCACTCACCAGGGAACAGGCCGACTACATCGGCGTTGCCGTGGATGGCCCCTATAAACCGGATCACTATAGATACTAGGCTCAGGCCTCATTATTTTTTGGGGCTACCGCCCCAGACCCCCTCACTCTGCTTTGTTTGCGCAAAGCGCAAGCAAAGCAGAAATGGGGTGCAGGGGAGTTCGTTTTGGATTTGTCCGCCTTCACTTTGCGGAGGACGGGCGGTCTCAGCCCCCTCGGTCTTTGTTTTTGACGCATGGCCTGCGGGGTGGTATAGTTATGCTCCGCAACCTTTAAAAAAAAGTGACGACATGTTCACAGCCAAAAGAATCATGGTTACCGGCGGAGCGGGTTTTCTCGGCTCCCATCTCTGCGAGGCCCTGCTTAATAAAGGGGCGGAAGTGCTGTGCGTGGATAACTATTATTGCAGCACCAAGGGCAACATACGCCACCTCAGGGACAACCCCCGCTTTGAGCTGCTGCGCCACGATATTACCTTTCCGCTTTATGTCGAGACGGATGAAATCTACAATCTGGCCTGCCCTGCCTCGCCCATTCATTATCAGCGAGATCCCGTGCAAACCCTGAAAACCTCGGTACATGGGGCCATCAATGTGCTCGGGCTGGCCAAAAGGGTCCGGGCCAAGGTTTTGCAAACCTCCACCTCCGAGGTTTACGGCGACCCCAGGGAGCATCCGCAAACGGAAAGTTACTGGGGTAATGTGAACCCCATAGGCATCCGTTCCTGCTATGATGAAGGCAAGCGCGCCGCCGAAAGTCTTTTTTTCGATTATCGCCGCCAGCACGGCGTGCGCATCAAAGTGGCCCGCCTTTTCAATACCTATGGGCCGCGCATGCACCCCAACGATGGCCGGGTGGTCTCCAACTTCATCATGCAGGCTTTGCAAAACAAGCCCATCACCGTCTACGGGGACGGATCGCAGACCCGCTCCTTCTGCTATGTGGACGATTTGACCGCAGCCCTTATCGCACTCATGGAAGATACGCCCGATGAGTTTTGCGGCCCCGTGAACCTCGGCAATCCCGGAGAATTTACCATTCTGGAACTTGCCAAGGCCGTGCTGGATATGACGGCCTCCTCTTCGAAAATCATTTTCAAAACCTTGCCCGGCGATGACCCAGCCCGCCGCCGCCCGGATATCTCCCTGGCGAGGGAGGTGCTGGGCTGGGAACCGAAAATCCCGCTGCAACAGGGGCTTAAGCCCACCATCGCCTATTTTGAGGAAAAACTTCGCCAGGGTCTGGCAGACACCTAATCCCAATTTCGGATAAGCATTGCAGAAAACGCGCTGTCTTCGAAACCGGAAGCAAGCGTAAGGGGAACGTGTATGTCAACGCATGTGGATGCTCAGGGCAATGTCATGATGGTAGATGTCACGGAAAAAGCCGTGACCGAGCGAAGCGCCGTGGCCGAAGGCAGTATCGCCATGTCCGCCGCAGCCCTGGAGGCCATACGTAAACGCGCCTTTGCCAAGGGCGATGTGATCACCGTGGCCCAGCTCGCGGGCATTATGGCTTCCAAACGCACGGCGGATATTATTCCCCTGTGCCACCCGCTGCCCCTCTCCAACTGCAAGGTGGAGATGCAGCTCACGGCCACTGGCGTGCACGCGCTGTGCACGGTCAAAACAGCCGGGCGCACCGGTGTGGAAATGGAAGCCCTTACCGGCGTCTCTGTCGCCCTGCTCACCGTATACGACATGTGCAAATCGCTGGACAAGGGCATGGAAATTTCCGGCATCCGCCTGCTGAAAAAATCCGGCGGCAAAAGCGGCGATTATGCGCGGCCCTGATCTTGCCTCCGAGCTTTTGGCCCTTCATCCGGCCCCGCCCCTTGAGGGCCTCGCCGATGCCCACGGCAGAAGCATACGCTATATGCGCCTGTCCCTGACCGATCGCTGCAATTTCCGCTGCGTCTACTGTATGCCGCCCGAAGGCCTCACCCCGCTTCCCCATGCCGAAGTTCTCAGCTATGAGGAACTCCTGCGCTTTTGCCGCCTCAGCGCGGCCCTTGGCATCAGCCGCTACAAGATTACCGGCGGGGAGCCGCTCTGCCGCAAAGGCGCGCTGGATTTCATCCATGCCCTGAAAACGCTCCCCGGCGTCCGGCAGGTCAGCCTGACCACCAACGCGGCCCTGCTGCGCGGCGCTCTTCCCCGCCTCGCCGCCCTTGGCCTGGACGGCATCAATATCAGCCTTGATACCCTGAACCCTAAGCGCTACCGGGCCATTACAGCCTCCTCCGCCCTGCCGGACGAGGCTGTGGCAGCCTTACAGGAAGCGCGCGGCCTCGGCCTTACGGTCAAGATCAATGCCGTGCCGGTTGCAGGCTATAATGACGGCGATCTCGTTCCCCTGGCCCGCTTCGCCCTGGAGCAGGGCTGCTTTGTGCGCTTTATCGAGCTCATGCCCGTGGGGCAGGCCAGGGCCTTTGCCGGACTATCCCAGGCACAAATCCGCCGCGACATGGAAGAGGCCTTCGGCCCCCTGACTCCCCTTGCCGAAAGCATCGGCAATGGCCCGGCAGAGCATTTCACTGTTGCCGGGTACAGCGGCGGCATCGGCTTCATTTCCGCCCTGAGCAAGAAATTCTGCCGCTCCTGCAACCGCGTGCGCCTGACCGCCGCCGGCTTTCTCAAGGTCTGCCTGCATCATGAGACGGGCCGCGATATGAAGGCCCTGTTGCGCGGCAATCTTTCCGATGAAGAACTCGCCAGAGCGATACGCGGCGCGATTTGGGAAAAACCGCTCGCCCACAGCTTTGAAGAGGCCTCCGCGCCGGGAGGCCCCAGGGCCTTTTTCATGAGCAGCGTGGGCGGGTAAGAATGAGGGAGCTGGGGGACGGCGTTCCCCGGAAAACACTATGCTTTCGGAGCCAGCATGGGAAAAATTATTGCCATTTGCATGAGCAAAAAAAAGGGCACGGCCAAAAAGCGCGTTCCTTCCGCTTTGTTGCTTGAAAATCATGGACTGGAGCAGGACGCCCATGCCGGAACCTGGCATCGCCAGGTCAGTTTGCTCTCCCTGCAAAAAATCGAAGCCTTCCGGGCCAAGGGGGCTATCGCGCCTTACGGCTGTTTTGGGGAGAATCTGGTTGTTGACGGTATTGACTTTGCGGCCCTGCCTGTGGGCACGAGGCTTTCCTGCAATGGCATTTTGCTTGAGATTTCCCAAATCGGCAAAGAATGTCATGACAAGTGCCAGATTTACCATACGATGGGCGAATGCATCATGCCCACCCAGGGGGTGTTCGCCATGGTACTGCGGGGCGGCCGGATACAGGAAGGCGATGACATGCGCCTGAGTTCCGGTGAGGAAGGCTAGGGCCGCGTAAGCCTATCACGCTCGACAGGCGCGAGGAAAAAAGTATGTACAGCGTAGCCGTACTGACCATCAGTGACAAGGGGCATGCCGGAGAGCGCGAAGACCGCAGCGGCAGGGAAATCCGCGCCATTGTGGAGGCCTTCGGCTATGTTGTCAGCCATGCCGCCATTCTCCCGGATGAAGAGGCGCAGATCACGGCCGAGCTTTGCCGTTTGGCTGATCAGGCAGTGGCCCACTTGATTCTCACCACCGGCGGAACCGGATTTTCCCACCGGGACAGAACACCGGAGGCCACGCTTGCGGCAGTGGAGCGCCTTTGCCCCGGACTGCCGGAAGCCATGCGGGCCTTCAGCTTGAGCAAAACGCCGCGCGCCATGCTCAGTAGAAGCGTTGCCGGCATTCGCAAAAACAGCCTTATCGTCAACTTGCCGGGCAGTCCCAGGGCAGTGCGCGAATGCCTTGAATACATCATTGAGCCGATCGGGCACGGTCTTGACATTCTGCTTGGCAAAAGCGGGGACTGCGCCAGAAAGGAATAAAGCAGCCTTTCCCTAAAAAGTCCGGAATTTGCCCTCTCGGCACTTGCTCAAAATTCGGCATCAGTATAGACAGAAACCATGAAACAGCTTTGGGCACCCTGGCGCATCGACTATATTCTCGGCCCCAAGCCCGATGCCTGCGTGTTCTGTCTGCCAGAAAGCACAGATGAGGACGAAGAGCGCCTTGTTCTACACCGGGGTGAAAAAGCCTTTGTGATTATGAACAAATACCCGTATAACAGCGGGCATCTGATGGTCACTCCCTATCGCCATGTCATGCATATTTGCGATCTGACGGCAGGGGAGGCAAACGAATGCATGGCGCTTGTGCAGCGCTGTTCTGATATACTGCAGCACTGTTTTTCCCCCCACGGCCTCAATATCGGGCTCAATATCGGAGAAGCCGCTGGCGCGGGGATACGCGAACATCTGCACTTTCATATCGTGCCCCGCTGGAACGGTGATTCCTCGTTCATGGCGGTGCTGGACAATGTGCATGTTATTCCCGAACATTTGCGCAGCACCTATGCCAGGCTGCGGTCGCATTTTTCCGGCCTTGCCGTATAAACCCCGCGCTCCAGAGGGAGGATTATCATGCGTTTTATCAAAGTTTTACTGCTGCTTGCCGTCTTTGTGTTCGGTCTGCTCTTCTTCGTCCAGAACAGCATGGAACTCGGTTTCATCCAGCAGGGCGCGGGACAGGGCAAAACACTGACGCTGCAATTCGATCTCTACTTTACCGGCCTTAAGTGGCAAAGCGCCGCTGTGCCGCTGTACATTGTGATCCTGCTCTCTTTTGCCGTGGGCATGCTCTTTGCCACAGCGCTTTTGCTGATTGACCGCATCCGCATCGGCTGCGCCCTCATGAGCCGTAAGCGCACGGTTCGCATTCTGGAAAAAGAAGTACAGCGCCTGCGCGCCGAAAAAGACGGCAAAAATGCCGCTCCCAAGGCTGCGGAACCCAAAGCCATAGAGACGCAAGCGGCAGAGGCCAAAGTTATAGAAGCTAAAGCCGCAGAGCCGAAAGCGGCCTGACGGGGCGAAAGTTCCCGGCAGACCCTTCCTTCCGCTTCGTCTGAAGGAGCCTCATGAAGTCTTTCGCATGGCTGCAAAAGCTTCTCGCCCCGCTCTGGCCGGACGCCCCTTCCTCGTCCGGCCAGAAGGGCTGCGACCCGCCTCCGGCGGGCGCATATGCGGAAGATATTGTAGCCGCCTGCGATCTGGCCCGGCGCATCGCCCAGGACAGGCATGAGCCGAACGGTGCCTCGCCCCCTTCTCCCGCCCTGCCCGCCTCAGAAGAAAAACCCGACCCCAGCGTTACGCTGGGCGCTATGTTTCGCGATCAGGGCGACTTTGAGCATGCCGTACGGCTGCGGGAGGCAGTGCTCTCCCGCCCCGAAAGCTCCGCGCAACTGCGCGCCCGGACCTTCTTTGAACTGGGCAGGGATTACAAGGTGGCGGGGCTTCTTGACCGCGCCTTGAGCGCGTACAAGAACGCCAAAAAAGCCGGATACCCCGAGCGGGCGGTCAATGAGGATCTCTGCCGCCTCTACGCCGATTCCGGCGATTTCGCCTCTGCGGCGAACTTTGCGGGAGAAACGGGCAATATTCCCGCAAAGGCCTGTTATCTGGTCCGCGAGGCCGGAGAAAAGGCGGCCTCGCGCAAGGATGACGAGGCCGAGCGCTTGCTGGCAAAGGCCCTGGCCCTCTTTCCCGCCTCGCCGGAAGCAAGGCTCGCCTACTCCCGCATGCTGCTTCTTGGCGGCAAGGCCGAAAAGGCCCTGGCCGAGGCCCGGCTTGAGGGCATGAGCGCTTCCGGACGCCTCATCTTTTTGGAAGGCCTGTACGCTTTTTGCAAAGGTCCCTCCGCCCCCGCCTTAAAGGCGGACGATCTGGGGCTTTTGTTTTCCGGCCTCTGCGGCCTGCTTGCCGCCCTTCCGCCGGATATCACCGCCTGCTATTATGCCGGGCTTTTCCGGCAGGCTGCGGGCGATGATGCCGGGGCCGAACTGTGGTTCAGCAAGGCCCTGGTTCTGGACCCGGACTTCTGGGCCGCCCGCCTGGCCTTACTGTCCCTCGCGGCGGCGAGAGAAGACCTGCCCCCCCTGCTCGCCGAGCAGGTAGCCTTTTTTACGCAAGCGGCCTTTCGCTCCAAGCGTTTTGTCTGTCCCCCCTGCGGTCTGCGCAGGGAGGCCGTTTTTTCCCAATGCCCCCGTTGCCATACCTGGCACTCGGCAGTGTTTCGCCTCAGGCTGGTATAATATCCATGATCGATCCCTCCGCGCACGCGGGCCCCTTGCATCCGGCGCCAAAGCTCCACTCTTCCCAGCTCACGCCCATGTTCGAGCAGTATCTGGCCATCAAAAAACAGCACGAAAACGCCCTGCTCTTTTACCGCATGGGCGACTTTTACGAACTTTTTTTTGACGATGCCCTGACAGCGGCCAAGGCCCTGCAAATAACGCTCACCAGCCGCAACCC
>DBDO01000132.1:0-1933 GCA_002293605.1 Desulfovibrionaceae bacterium UBA930 | reverse complement strand
GGGCTTCAGCATCGCCATCTGCGAGCAGGTCGAAGACCCGAAGGCGGCCAAAGGGCTGGTGCGCCGCGAGGTCATCCAGGTGCGTACCGCAGGCACCATGCTTGAAGACTCCGGCCTTGCCGCCAAAGGCCACAGCTACCTCGGCGCGCTCTACTGGAGCGCGGAGCGCAGTTCCGGCGGCTTTGCCTGGCTGGACTACTCCACCGGCGAATGGTCCGGCCTGTACAGCAAAAAGGAGGCGGATCTCTGGCAATGGGTGCAAAAAATGCAGCCGCGCGAGCTGCTGTTGCCCGATCTGCCGGCAGAAGAGTTTGCCCTGCCCAAAAGCCTGCTCTTGCACGAAATCACCCCGGTGCGCCTGCCGGTGCGCGCCTATTTTGAAAAAAAAGGCGCGCAAAGCCGTATCCTGGCGGCCCAGGGCGTTCGCGAACTCGGCGCGCTGGGCCTTGGCGGCAAGGACGAACTCGTGCTGGCCTGCGGAGCGTTGATCGGCTATCTGCTGCAAACCCAGATGCAGCAGCTTGACCACTTAAAGCCCTTTGTGCCCCTGGATCTTGGCAGGCACCTCATTATCGATGAAATCACCGAGCGCAACCTGGAAATATTCCGTCGCCTGGACGGCAAAAAAGGACCGGGCACGCTCTGGCATGTGCTTGACGAAACCCTGACCCCCATGGGCGGCCGCCTGCTGGAAGAGCGCCTGCGCCACCCCTGGCGGGAAAAGGGCCTCATTCTGCGCAGTGCCGAGGCCGTAAGCTTTTTCTGCGAACAAGGGCACAAACGCAGTGCCCTACGTTCCGCCCTGGAGGGCGTCTACGATCTGGAACGCCTCTCCACCCGCATTGCGCTCGGCAGAACCAGCCCCAGGGATATGACGGCCCTGGGCGCAAGTCTCGCCGCGCTGGAAAGCGTGCGAAAGGCCCTGGAAGCGCCCCCTCCGGGCCGCTACGCCAGCGAAGAAGACAGTGCCGCCTTTCCGGAAGCCCTGCAAACCGTGTATGACAATTGGGACAGCCTGGATGAGCTCGCCCGCCTGCTGGAAAAGGCCCTAGTGGATTCTCCCCCGCCCACGATTACGGAAGGCGGGCTCTTCAAGGCCGGTTTCAACGCCGAGCTGGACGGCCTGTTGGATCTTGTAGAACACGGCGAAAAGCGCTTGCAGGAACTGTTGCTGCGCGAGCAGAAAGAACAGGCCCTGCCAAAGCTCAAGCTCGGCAGCAACAGGGTCTTTGGCTATTACTTTGAACTGCCCAAAGCCCTGGCCGACTCCGCTCCCGCGCACTTCAGCCGCCGCCAGACCGTTGCCAATGCCGAACGCTACATCACCCCGGCCCTGAAAGAGCTGGAAGAAAAAATCCTGGCCGCGGGAGAAAGCCGCAAGCGCCTGGAATACTCCCTGTTTCAGGAACTGCGAGATCGCATCGGCAAGGAGCGCCCGCGCATCCTTTTCATGGCCGAAGTTCTGGCGGGGCTCGACCTCTGGCAGGGCCTGGCCCAGGCCGCGCAAAAACGCGGCTGGGTGCGCCCCGAACTGCATGAAGGCAGGGATATCCTCATTCGCGAAGGCCGCCACCCGGTTGTGGAAGCCATGGCCGGTCCGGCAGGCTTTGTGCCCAATGATCTGCACATGGACGAAGAGCGCCGTCTGCTCCTCATCAGCGGACCGAACATGGCCGGAAAGTCCACCGTGCTGCGCCAGACCGCCATCATCGTGATTCTCGCCCACATGGGTTCCTACGTGCCCGCAAGCCAGGCCCGCATCGGCATGGTTGATCGCGTCTTTTCGCGGGTCGGGGCTTCGGACAATCTCTCCCAGGGGCAGAGCACCTTTATGGTGGAGATGATGGAAACCGCGCGCATTCTGCGCCAGAGCACCAGAAAAAGTCTGGTCATTCTGGATGAAATAGGCCGGGGCACCAGCACCTTTGACGGC
>DBDO01000158.1:720-8398 GCA_002293605.1 Desulfovibrionaceae bacterium UBA930 | reverse complement strand
GTCGCTGCGCCAGCGCTCCACCCCATGCACGCAGCTCCAGGAGGAGGGTTCGTGAATGCGCACTTCGCGCCGGGGAGGATGTGCCGCTATAAAGGCGGGCAGGTTGGTCAGGCGAATGCCGTCCCGCCCGGCCTCTCCCTGGGCCAGAACATAGGCCAGGGNNTGCCCATACGTTTCTCCGTCCGTGGCAAGCGTGAGCAGGGATGGATCGCTTTTTTGGAGCTGCGCCGCCTCTGCGGCAATGCGCTTCCAGAAGCTTTCACCGCTGTGCAGCAGCCCTTCAAAGGCAATGGCCTGAGAAAGAGCGCCATGGTAGAAGAGCGCGCTTATGGATTTGCCGGAAGGCAGCGCTATGGCATAGGGCTCGCCAATATGCAGGGAAGATTCGTTTACCGGGACGATCTCGCCATTGTCCACCACGGCTGCGGCCTGTCTGGGCGCCAGAATCACAAAGCGGATGTTCTGTTCGGCCAGACTTTCCAAGGTGGGCAGATCAACCGCGCATTCGGACAGCCACATGCCCTCGGGCTCGCGCTTGAAATAATGCCGAAAATCATCAATAGCCCAGCGGATTTCAAGGGCCCGGTCTTCCGGCGAGGCGAGCGGCATGATCACATGGTGGTACACCTGGGCCAGGGCGTTACCGTGTCCCCAGCGGGCCTGAGCCTCTGCATCGCCCTCTATCATGCGCTCCAAAACCTTTGGAAAGGCGCGGCGCAGCCAGCGCAGCAAGGTAGGCCCGGCATTGAAACTGAGCCAGGCATAGCAGTTCACAAGCTCCGTAATCCTGCCCCCGCCATCAAGCCGCCGCGCCCAGGCAAGGGGGGCGTAACTTTCACGGGTGATGCGCTCGTTCCAGTTGCGCATGGGCGCGGCACTGGCTTCGGCAGGGATTTCGCCGAGCCAGGGGTCCTCACGGGGGGGCTGGTACAAATGCCCGTGGATGCAAAGAGAGAGGGTCATAGGAATCTCCTGAAAAAGGACCGGCGGAGAAAAGCGCTGCAAGCGGTAATACATGAGGGTAACACGCCGGACAGGGAGGGTAAAGCCGTTTGCAAGGATTGCCCTGCCTGCGTGGCGCAAACAGCTTGAGGACCTGGACGCTTTTCGCTACACTCTGGCACAAAGGATAAACCCCCATGCAATACCCTAGGCTGGTCATCGCAGGCTCGCACAGCGGCGTTGGCAAAACCACGCTTTCGCTGGCCCTGATGGCCCTGCTCTCCAGGCAGGGCCAGGACGTGCGCCCTTTTAAAATCGGCCCGGACTTTATCGACCCCGCCTTTCATCTGGCCGCTGCCGGGCGTGTTTCCCATAACCTGGATGCCTGGCTCCTTTCGGAAGATGCCTTACGGGAGCTTTTTTCGCGCCATGCCGCCGGAGGGGATATCTCCCTGCTTGAAGGGGTTATGGGTCTGTATGACGGCCTGGGAGCAAGCCCCCGTTGCAGCACGGCCCATGTGGCGGCCCTGCTTGAGGCCCCGGTGTTGCTGACAATCGATGCCGGGGGCAGCGCCCTGAGCGCAGCCGCGCTCGTTTCCGGCTTTGCCTCCTTCAACCCGCAGGATGAAGAAGGCCCGGAGGTCATGGCAAGGCCCCGCCGTATAGCAGGCGTCATCTGCAACCGCGTGTCCGGCCTCAAACACTATGCCCTGCTGCAACGCGCCATTGAAGCGCATACCGGCATCCCCTGCCTGGGCTGTTTTCTCAAAAACACCCTGCCCTCCCTGCCGCAGCGCCATCTCGGCCTTGTCCCCGTTCAGGAGCAGAACAGGGTGCAGGATTATCTCGACCGCCTTGCGGATCTCGCCCAGGAAAGCCTGGACCTGCCCGGCCTGCTCGCAGCGGCAAAACAGGCTCCCGAGCTGGGTCTTCCCGCGCCTGAAACTCTTGGCAAAAAGGCCCGGCCAAAAGCCCCTCCCTTGGGGGACTCTGTTCCCCAAGCCCCCTGGCAGGGGATTGAATCCCCTGCACCCCCCTTGCCCAGAGGCGACTTTGTCGCTTCTGGGAGTTCGCGGGTGCAGGGGCCATCCGCCCTTTGCAAAGCCAAGACGGACCAAGACAGAACAAGCTCCCCTGCCGAAGAGGTTCGGGGGGGTGGTACCCCCCCGGAAAAGCCTTTTCATCGTCTGCGTATCGCTCTACCCCGTGACGCGGCCTTTTCTTTTTACTATCAGGACAACCTGGATCTGCTTAAGGAACTCGGCGCGGAGCTTGTCGAATGCAGCCCCCTGCAGGACTGGCGGCTCCCCCCCCGTCTTGACGGGGTCTACCTTGGCGGGGGCTTTCCGGAAGCCTTCGCCCAGACTCTGGAAGCCAATATCGCCTTCAGAAGCAGCCTGAAAGATGCCCTGGAGCAGGGTCTGCCCGCCCTCGCCGAATGCGGGGGCCTGCTCTATCTCTGCGCCGGGCTGCGCGCCGCATCCCATGGCGCACAACCTTCCGAAGGAAGGTCCCCTGCCCTTTTGGGCAAAGAAAAAGGCCTTTGGCATCCGCAGCCTTTGCAACGGCGCTTTGCCATGTGCGGCTTCTTCCCCTTTGAGGCCGAAATGAGCGCACGCCTGCAAAACTTCGGCTACCTTACGGCGACTCTGCTGGAAGACTGCCTGCTCGGCAAGGCGGGAAGCAGCTTTCGGGCGCACGAATTTCATTATTCGCGCCTGCTGGAAGGGCAGGAAGCAGGAGGCCAGTGCCCCTGCACCCCTTCCGGCATCCGCTACTGCATGCATATGCTCAAACCTGACGGCAGGACCTGGTTTGGCGGACTTTCCCGCAAGAACGTTCTGGCCCTGTACCCGCATCTGCATTTTCGCGGCTGCTTTGAGGCGGCTCAATCTTTTATCGAGGCCTGCCGAAGCGGCGGGTGGCAGGACAGACAGCCATGAGCGCAAAAACTGTGATGATCCAGGGCACGGGCTCTTCTGTGGGCAAAAGTTTGATCGTTGCCGCCCTGTGCCGCCTTTTCGCCCGCCAAGGCCTGCGCGTTGCGCCCTTCAAATCCCAGAACATGTCGCTCTATTCCGTCATGACGGCGGATGGTCACGAAATGTCGCGGGCCCAGGCCGTTCAGGCCGAAGCGGCGGGCATCGCGCCCAGCGTGCATATGAACCCCGTGCTGCTCAAACCCTGCGGGGATCGCACCAGCCAGGTCATTGTCGAGGGCAGGGTGCGGGCCACGCTCGGGGCCAAGGAATATTACGCCTTTCGGCACAATCTTCGGGACGATGTCATGCGCTCCTTTCACTGGCTGGCCGAGCGCCATGATCGTATCGTGATTGAGGGCGCGGGCAGCCCGGCGGAAATCAATCTGCGCGAAAACGATATTGCGAACATGGGTATGGCGGACATGGCCGATGCGCCCGTGCTGCTGGTCGGCGACATCAACCGGGGCGGGGTGTTCGCCTCCCTGTACGGCACGGTAAAGCTGCTCGCGCCGGAGGAACAAAAGCGCATACGCGGCCTTATTATCAATAAATTTCGAGGCGATGCGGATATTCTTGAACCCGGCCTGCGGGAGCTGGAAGCGCTGCTGGATATCCCCGTGCTCGGTGTGCTGCCTTGGCTGGACGTGTGCATTGAAGAAGAAGACAGCCTTGCCGAAACGCAAAGGCAGAGCGCCCCTTGCCCGAGCGATGCGGCCTTCAGGCAGTCTCAGTATGACCTGCTTGCGAACGCCGTGCGGGACTGCCTGGATATGAAAGCCCTGGAGCGTATCATAGGGAAAGGCTGAACCCGGAGGAGAACAGCCTGTGAAAGACAAAATTCTTCAGTATGGCACCGGTATTTCTCTGACGCTTCTGCTCTTTTGCTATGCGGGCTGGGGCGACTTCTCCTGGCTTACCCTCACCGGACCGCTCGCGCTGGAGCCCAGGCTTGAGACTCTGGAAGGGCCGGGCTATACGGCCTCACCCGCCTTGCAGGCCCTTATCATCCGGCTCTTTTTTCTTACGATCTGCTGTTTTTTCTGTATGATACCCAGGCTTGCCAGAGGGCTGCGCAGGCACGCGCCTTTTTTGCTGGGACTTCTTGCCGCAGTATACGCCCTTTTTGCCTACTTGCTGGGAACGGGGAGCTTTTTCACAGCCACAGCGCCGGGCAGCGCAAGCATACGAATACTCTCCCTGATTTGCGGCGCTGCCCTTTTGCTGATCTGCCATGTTCCCGGATCTTATGCGGACAGCGATGCCGGACAAAAAAACTTTCAACTTCCAAGCCTGCTGACCAAAAGGAATTTTCTCGCCCCGCTCTTCTGCCTGTTCGCTGCCCTTTGTCTGCTGCATGGCCTGATCTTTCAGGGCTGCTCCTGGCTGCTAAACAGCCGCCCTTCTTTTATTCTGCTGCGCGTGGGGATCGTTTTGAGCGCCCTGACAGGCGCTTTGGCCTTTCACGCAAAGAGCGCCGAGGCAAAGCCATGAAAAAATCAACCCTCTTCTTTACGCTTTTTACGCTTTTACTGGCGGGCACGCTTTCGCTGGCCGCCGGTCTTTCGAATTCCGGCAATAACAGGGCCGGGAAGGAGGCCGTACCTATGGAGAAGAAAAAAACAGCCCCGGTGAGCGCTCTTCAGGAAATATATTTTGCCGGAGGCTGCTTCTGGGGCCTTGAGGAATATTTTTCGAGAATTCCCGGCGTACATGAGGTGACTGCGGGCTACGCCAACGGAACAAGGGCCCACCCCAGCTATGAGGAGGTCTGCTCCGGAAAAACAGGCCATGCCGAAAGCGTGCATATCCGCTATGATCCGGAGCGTGTGAGCCTCAAGACGCTTGCGGAGCAGTTCTTCAAAATTATAGACCCCGTAAGCGTCAACCGCCAGGGCAATGATACGGGCAGCCAATACCGCAGCGGCATGTACTATGTGAGCGAAGAGGACCGGGCAACGCTTGCCTCGGTCATGGCAAGGGTGCAAAAAACATATAACCGCCCCCTGGCCGTGGAGCTGCTGCCCCTGCAACAGTATTACCTTGCCGAAGAGTACCACCAGGACTATCTGAAAAAAAATCCTGAAGGTTACTGCCACATCAGTTTTGACAGCCTTGAGGATATCCGGCCCGAAAAAAAGGCCCTGGTGGACCCGAACAGATACTCCAGGCCCTCTGAAGCGGATTTACAAAAGACGCTAAGGCCCGAAGCCTATGCGGTTACCCGCAAGTCAGGTACGGAAAGGGCCTTTTCCGGAGAGTTCTGGGATCATAAGGAAGATGGCATTTATGTGGATGTGGCTACCGGCGAACCCTTGTTTTCTTCCGCCGACAAGTTCGATTCCGGCTGCGGCTGGCCGAGCTTTACCAAGCCCATTGATCCGGCTGTACTCACCAGACGCGAAGACGGCAGCTACGGTATGAAACGGACCGAAGTGCGCAGCCGGGTGGGCGATTCGCACCTGGGACACGTTTTTGACGATGGCCCGAAAGACAAGGGTGGACTGCGCTACTGTATCAACAGCGCGGCCCTGCGCTTCATCCCCTATGCAGAAATGGACGAAAAATACGGCGAATTGAAGGTTCTTGTGAAATAGTTGTGGGCTTTCCGCAAATCATTGCGGAGCCGCCTCAGGCCCCCGCCTCTGCCCGTAAAGCGCCTTTGGCGCTTTACGGGCAGAGGGCACTTCCTCACGATCTCTTACCGCAGGAGGCCCGCAGGCGGGCAATCAAAGCTTGCCTATTCCAGCAAGAAGGATGTAGTATTCACAGGACTCGGCTTACTTTCGATTCCGGATAGCAAGGGCCTTGCTTGTTCCGGAACCAAAGGCGCGCGAAAGGACGGGGCGCGAAAGGCCGGACAAGACAATGGATGTGCCTGTTTCGCCCACCCTCAGCACAAGGAAAGACATATGCCAAGCTTTGTTTATTTCCTCCTTGCAGTAGCCGCGCTCATTGTCGGCTACATTATTTACGGTCGCATTGCTGAAAAACTCTTCGGCGTTGATGAAAACCGCGCCACCCCCGCAAACGCCATGGCTGACGGCGTTGACTACATTAAACTGCCCCCTGCGAAAATATTCCTGATTCAACTGCTGAATATCGCGGGCGTTGGTCCGGTTTTCGGCCCCATTCTCGGTGCGCTTTACGGCCCGAGCGCCCTGCTCTGGATCGTGCTGGGCTCCATTTTCGCCGGAGCCATGCACGACTACTTCGCGGGCATGATGAGCGTGCGCTACAACGGAAAATCCATCCCAGACGTTGTGGGCTACACGCTCGGCAACGGCTTCAAACAGTTCATGCGCGGCTTTTCGATCATCCTGCTGGTGCTGGTCGGGGTCGTGTTCGTTACCGCCCCGGCGGGACTTCTGGCCAAGATTACCCCGGACTGGGCCTCCAAGAACCTGTGGGTCATTGTCATCTTCATCTACTATTTTATGGCCACTGTTCTGCCCATTGACGTGCTGATCGCCCGCCTGTATCCGCTTTTCGCCGTTGTGCTGATCATCATGGCCGTGGGCGTGGGCGGAGGCCTGATTGTGGACGGCTATGCTTTTTATAAGTGGCCTGTTGCCGAAGGTGCTTCCTTCTGGAGCAATCCGCATCCCCAGGGCCTGCCCCTGTGGCCCCTGATGTTCATTACCATTGCCTGCGGCGCGCTCTCCGGCTTTCATGCCACGCAGTCGCCGCTCATGTCCCGCTGTATGCCCGATGAGCGCTGCGGGCGCGGCATCTTTTACGGAGCCATGATTGCCGAAGGTATCATTGCCCTGATCTGGGCCACCGCTGGCATGACCTTTTATGAAAGCGCCCCGGCCCTGCTCGCGGCTATCAAGGCTGGTTCGCCCAGCGGCGTTGTCAATGAAGTCTGCCTGACTCTGCTCGGCCCGGTAGGCGGCATTCTCGCCATTCTCGGCGTGGTGGTGCTGCCCATCACCTCCGGTGACACGGCCTTTCGCGCGGCCCGCCTGATTATCGCCGACTTTACCGGTGTGGCCCAGGCCAAGCCTGTCTCGCGTCTGGCTATTGCCGTGCCGCTCTTCATTATCGGCATTATTCTGTCCCAGGTGGACTTCAACATTATCTGGCGCTACTTTGGCTGGTCCAACCAGACCCTGGCCACCATTGTGCTCTGGTCTGCGGCGGCCTATGTTGTGCGCCGGGGCGGCCTGCACTGGCTTATCAGCCTGCCCGCCACCTTTATGACCGCAGTGGTGATTGCTTACATCTGCGTTGCTCCCGAAGGCTTTACCCTGCCCTATGAGATCTCGGTGGGCATCGGCCTTGCGGCAGCGGCGGGTGCCCTGCTGGCCTTCCTTGCGGCAGGGGGCTGGTTCCGCAAGAATATACCGCTGTATCTGGAGCCGAACGCTTAGGCTCTGTCTCCAAATGCGTCTTTTGTCCGATAGCTTCGTCAACCGGCCTTCCCTGAGCAGTCTCGCATTGTAGAAAAAATACAAAGGGCCGAAAAATTTCGGCCCTTTGTATTGGATTCTATTTTTATGTATGCCATGCCATTCGCACGGCCCTTGCAGTATCATCATCATCGAAAAACGCGGGTCCAGGGGCCTCAGGCCCCTGGCGGAGGGGTCCGGGGAGGCAGAGCCTCCCCGGAAAAATACTCTACAGCCAAATCTTATAGCAGTTTCGCTTTGAGATACTTGCTTAACGGCAGGCAAAGCCCGCCTATAAGTATCTCGTGGCAAGGATTTGTGAACAAATCCTTGCAGGGCAAATATACATTTTCAATGTAAATT
>DBDO01000158.1:578-699 GCA_002293605.1 Desulfovibrionaceae bacterium UBA930 | reverse complement strand
GCGGGCAGGGCCTGTTGCAGGCCTTGCCCGGTGCCGCTACGGGGCCTGTGCATATGCAGCAGCACAATATCGCCCGCTTTGGCCGCTTGCAGCTTTGCCGCGACCCTGGCCGCAGGCAGGG
>DBDO01000158.1:0-573 GCA_002293605.1 Desulfovibrionaceae bacterium UBA930 | reverse complement strand
GCCCCCCTCATCCCCGGCTATGCTGTATCCGGCTATGCGCAGCCCCAAAGCGTGAATGGCGCGCACAGCCACATCGTCATAGTAGGCCGTACCTGATCTGAACCAGCGCGGGCGCGTGCCTGTGGCTTTTTCAATATCCCTGGCATTGCCTTCAACCTCGGCGATGAGTTCGGCGAAAGAGGCTGTTCCTTTGATGCCGTAAGCGCTTTTTCCGTTGACGGAACAGGGGCGATGCCGCAGGCCGTGCCCGGCGATCTCGAACAGGGGATCGGCGGCCAGAGCGGCCAGGGCCTCGGGGTTGGAACGCATCCAGAGAGAGCTGACGAAAACTGTGGCCGGGATGTTGTGTTCGCGCAGCAGGGCGATCAGTCCGGCGTCATAGCTTTTTCCCCTGGCTCCTCCGCAGGCGTCCAGGGTCAGGGCCAGGAGCGCTTCCTTTCCTTCCCCGGCGGGAAGGGAGGAAAGCACGCCCGGCAGATGCTCGCCCCAGGCCAAGGGCGCGGCGGCGTGGCGCTTGGCCAGTATGGCGGCAATGCGATCCAGGGAATAGGCGGCAAAAGGGGCGGCTGTTGC
>DBDO01000062.1:9783-13281 GCA_002293605.1 Desulfovibrionaceae bacterium UBA930 | reverse complement strand
ACGCAAGACGCGCAAGCGCGTGGGTCGCGGTTCGGGTTCCGGCCTCGGCTGCACCGCAGGCAAGGGCAACAAGGGTCAGAACGCCCGCTCGGGCGGCGGCGTGCCCGCCGGTTTTGAAGGCGGCCAGATGCCCCTGCAACGCCGTCTGCCCAAGCGCGGTTTTAAAAACCACGCCTTTCGCAACCGCTACGAAGTGGTGAACCTTGCTGACCTCGTGTCCCACTTTGGGGACAAGGCCGAAATCAGCCTTGAGGACATCTATGCCCGTGGGCTTGCCAAAAACGGCTGTCCGGTCAAGGTGCTTGGCGAGGGAGAACTGAGCGTTGCCCTTTCCGTTGAAGCGCACAAGTTCAGCGCTTCGGCTGCGGAAAAGCTGCAAAAAGCGGGCGGCAGCGCTCGTGCGCTTGAAGAGGCAACCGAAGAAAAGCCCGGTTACAATAAATTCAAAGCTTCCAAAAAAGCGAAGGATTAACCCGTGTCCGTCCAAGGCATGAGAAATATGGCCCATGTGCCGGAACTGTGGCGTAAGCTCGGTTGGACCTTTTTCATTCTGCTCATGTACCGGGTGGGCATTCACGTGCCCATTCCGGGCGTGGACGCCGCCGCCATGAGCGCCTTTTTCAAGGCGGCCCAGGGCACGCTTTTCGGCATGTTTGATATGTTTTCCGGCGGCGGACTCAGCAATGTGTCCATTTTCGCCCTTGGCGTAATGCCTTATATTTCGGCCTCCATCATCATGCAGCTTTTGCAGGTGCTCAGTCCGGATCTTAAGCGCATGGCCAAGGAAGAGGGCGCCGCCGGACGGAAAAAAGTAACCCAGTATACGCGCTATGCCACGGTTCTGATTACCGTGGTGCAGGGCTTCGGCCTTGCGCTCATGCTTGAGGGCATGGTCAGCCCGGCAGGCACGCCGCTGGTGCCGCATCCCGGGGCCATGTTCCGTTTTGTGACCATCATCACCATGACCGCAGGGACCGTTCTGATCATGTGGCTTGGCGAGCAGATTACGGCCAAGGGCATAGGCAACGGTATTTCCCTGATTATCTTTTCGGGGATTGTGGCCGGCATTCCCAAGGCCCTGATGCAGACCTCCCTGCTTGCGGGCGACACCATTCCCTATGCGCTGATTCCCATTATCGCCGTGTTCATGGTGGCGGTGACCCTGTGCATCGTGTTTATGGAAAGGGCCCAGCGCCGCATTCCGGTGCACTACGCCAAGCGGCAGCAAGGGCGCAAGGTTTTTGGCGGGCAGAGCACGCATCTGCCCCTGCGTTTGAACACGGCCGGGGTTATTCCGCCCATTTTCGCCGGTTCCCTGCTGGTCTTTCCGGCGACTATCGCGCAGTTTTCCCAGAGCCCCTGGGTGCAGAACATACAGCAGTGGTTTTCTCCCACCTCGGTAGTGTACAATGTGCTCTACGTGGGGCTGATTGTCTTCTTCTGCTACTTTTACACGGCCATTATCTTTGACCCCAAGGATATTGCCGAAAACCTGAAGAAGCAGGGCGGTTTCGTACCCGGCATTCGTCCGGGCGACAAGACCAGGGAATACATCGACAACGTGCTGACCAGAATCACCCTGTGGGGTGCGATATATATCACCCTGGTCTGCCTGCTGCCGCAGATGTTGATCTCCTGGTTCAACCTGCCCTTTTATTTCGGCGGTACCAGCATTCTTATTGTGGTCGGCGTGGCCATGGACTTCATGAGTCAGGTGAACTCCTACATGATTTCCCGGCAGTATGAAGGCCTGATGGGCAAAGCCAAGCTCAAGGGCCGTTACCAGTAGAGTAGTGCAGTGCAAAAGTTTCGCGGCATTTTTCTGAAAAACGACAACGAACTTGCGTTGATGCGCGAAGCGAACCGTCTGGGTTCCCTGATTCTCGGTGCCATGTGCGCCGAGGTCAGGCCCGGAGTGGCAACCATGCGTTTTGAGGAGATCGCCCAGGATATGTGCCGGACCTTTAAGGTCAGACCGGCTTTTCAGGGCTACTACGGTTTCCCCTATGCGCTGTGTTGCTCGGTGAATGAAGAAGTGGTGCACGGTTTCCCTTCCGCCACCCGTGTGCTCGCAGAGGGCGATATCGTCAGCTTTGATTTTGGCGTGGTGTACGAAGGATTTTACGGCGATTCCGCCTGCACTGTGGGCGTGGGCCAGGTTTCGGAAGAGGCTGAGAGGCTGATGCGCACCACCAGGGAAAGCCTGATGCTCGGCATTGCCAAGGCCAGGGCGGGTAACAGTTTGAATGACGTGTCCGCCGCCATACAGGGGCATGCGGAACAGCACGGCTACGCCGTTATCCGCCGTTTTGTCGGGCACGGCATAGGGCGCAGTCTGCATGAAAAGCCGGAGATTCCGAACTTTGTGCCGACCATGGCCGCCCCCCTGCCTCTTAAAGCGGGCATGGTTCTGGCCATTGAGCCCATGCTGGCTTTGGGAACGCATGAAGTGGAGATTTTGGGCGACAACTGGACGGCGGTGACAAAAGATCGCTCCTTGTCCGCCCACTTTGAGTATAGCGTTGCCGTTACCGCGCAAGGTCCGGAAATACTGGGCCTGCCCGCGTCTGCGGCTTGAAGTATTCGCTATTGACAGTCCTGTAAGAGCGGACTATATATTTCCGTTCCGGCAAGGCCCGAGCGCCTTGCGCAAAGAAGCACAGTGGAGCGCATCATGAAAGTCAGACCTTCAGTGAAAAGAATCTGCCCCAAGTGCAAGGTGATCCGTCGCCACGGCATTTTGCGGGTTATTTGTGAAAACCCCCGGCACAAGCAGCGCCAGGGCTAGGCAGCACAGGAGTTTCACGTGGCAAGAATCGCGGGAGTGGATTTGCCCAGAGGCAAGCGCGCGGATGTCGCTCTTACCTATATTTACGGCATCGGCAGGGCGACGGCGCTGAAGATTCTCGACAGTACCGGCGTCAACTGGGCGCGCGGCATTGACGACCTTTCTTCTGAAGAGATCAACGAGATCCGCAAAGAGCTTGAACAGCACTACAAGGTGGAGGGCGACCTTCGCCGCGAGGTGGGTTCCAACATCAAGCGTCTGATGGATATCGGCTGTTATCGCGGCCTGCGCCACAGAAAGGGGCTGCCGGCCAGAGGCCAGCGTACCCATACCAATGCGCGCACCCGCAAGGGACCGCGCCGTGGTGCGGCCCCCAAGAAAAAATAGGCAAGAGGTCGCGCATGGCGCGGCTTTTACCGCGCCGTAACAACGCAAGCTATTTGAGAGTGTGACATGGCCAAAGCCAGACGTGCCGTCAAGAAAAAAGAAAAAAAGAATGTGCCGGTGGGTATAGCCCATATTCAGGCTTCATTCAACAATACCATCATTACCTTTACCGATACCCGCGGCAATGCCGTGAGCTGGGCCTCGGCGGGACAGGCGGGCTTTAAGGGCTCGCGCAAGTCCACGCCCTTTGCCGCACAGGTCGCGGCTGAACAGGCTGCGCGCAAGGCTCAGGAAAATGGCATGCGCACCGTAGGCATTTATGT
>DBDO01000062.1:9298-9776 GCA_002293605.1 Desulfovibrionaceae bacterium UBA930 | reverse complement strand
AACGTGGGCTTCAAGGTGGCTTTTATCCGCGATGTGACCCCTATTCCCCATAACGGCTGCCGGCCTCCCAAACGGCGCCGGGTATAAGGCTGAAGGAGGAACCTGCCTTGGCCAAGTATAATGATTCCAAATGCCGTTTGTGCAGACGCGAAGGCGCCAAGCTCATGCTGAAAGGCGATCGCTGTCATACGGAAAAGTGCGCTTTTGATCGCCGTCCCTACGCGCCCGGCCAGCACGGTCGCGCCCGCAAGAAAGTATCCGACTATGCCCTGCAGTTGCGTGAAAAGCAAAAGGTGCGCCGCATTTACGGCGTGCTGGAGCGTCAGTTCCGCAACTACTTCGTCAAGTCGGATATGGCCAAGGGCGTTACGGGCCACAATCTCCTGATCAATCTGGAGCGCCGTCTGGACAGCGTTGTCTACCGTCTCGGCTTTGCAGGCTCGCGTCAGCAGGCCCGCCAGCTTGTGCGGCACGGTCT
>DBDO01000062.1:4545-9278 GCA_002293605.1 Desulfovibrionaceae bacterium UBA930 | reverse complement strand
GAGGTTCCGGAAAAGAAACGCAAGGTGCCTGTACTGGCCGAAGCGCCCCAGGTTATTGCCAGACGCGGCCTGCCCGGCTGGCTTGAGGCTGACGGCGCGGCTTTCAAGGGTACGGTCAAGGCGCTTCCGCAGCGCGAAGACATTCAGACCCCGATCAACGAGGACCTGATTGTCGAACTGTACTCCAAGTAAGGGCGCAGGCACGGCCTTTCCGTACGGGAAAGGCCAAACTCCATTATGGGTGGCAGAATGATCTTTAAACAAGGCGACAGACTTATAAACTCGCGCAACTGGTCCGAACTGGTCAAGCCCGAGCAGGTTTCGCGCACCAGCGATGCGGACGACACGCTTTACGGCAAGTTCGTCTGTGAACCGCTTGAGCGCGGCTATGGAACCACTATCGGCAATGCGCTTCGCCGCGTTCTCCTGTCTTCACTGCAGGGGGCGGCCTTCGTATCGGCCAAAGTTTCGGGCGTGCAGCACGAGTTCACCACCATTCCGGGCGTGCTGGAAGATGTGACGGATATCGTGCTCAATTTGAAGCAGGTCCGTCTGGTGATGGACACGGACGAGCCGCAGCGGCTTACTCTGAACGTGCATGCCTCCGGGCCTGTTTCCGCCGCGAGCATCGCGACCACCCAGCATGTGGCCGTGCTCAACCCGGAACAGCACCTCTTTACCATCACCGATGCTAAAGAAGTGCAAATTGAGCTTGAGGCCCGCATGGGCAAGGGCTATGTTCCGGCAGACATGCATAACGGCCTGTCCGATGAAATCGGCCTTATCGCCCTTGATGCCAGCTACTCCCCCGTGCGTAAGGTTTCCTACACGGTGGAACAGGCCCGGGTCGGGCAGATGACCGACTACGACAAGCTGATCATGGAAGTGTGGACCGATGGCTCGGTAACGCCGGAAGACGCTATCGCCTACAGCGCGAAGATTTTGAAAGATCAGTTGACGGTTTTCATCAATTTTGACGAGCGCATCTCCGGCGAGGCCCAGGCCAGCATTTCCGGCGCAGGGGATCTGAACGAAAATCTGTTCAAATCCATTGACGAGCTGGAACTTTCCGTACGCGCCACCAATTGTTTGAAAAGCGCGAATATAGCCCTGGTGGGCGAAATCGTGCAGCGCGCGGAAAATGACATGCTCAAGACCAAGAACTTCGGCAAGAAATCCCTGGATGAGATCAAGCGCGTGCTCGGTGAGATGGGCCTTGATTTCGGCATGAAGGTCGATAATTTCGACAAGAAATATCAGGACTGGAAGAGGAAGCAGCAACATGAGGCATAGAAAATCCGGCCGCAAGCTTGGCAGAAATCCTTCCCACAGAAAGGCCCTGCTGCGCAATATGGCCAAGGCCCTGATCATCAACAGCCGCATTACCACTACGGAAGCCAAGGCCAAAACCCTGCGCGGCGTTGTGGAGCCCCTGATCACCCTGGCCCTGAAAAACGATGTGCATGCGCGCCGTCAGGCCTATCAGGTGCTTGGCGAGCACAAGCTCGTGCAGCGCCTGTTTGATGAAATTGGCCCCCTGTTCAAGCAGGGCGGCGGCGGGTACACCCGGGTGGTTAAGCTGGCCCTGCCCCGTAAGGGCGATGCCGCACCCTTGGCCATCATCGAATTCACCAAAAAGCCCGGCGCACCCGAAGCCGAGGCCCAAAAAAGCAAGGCCGAAGCCGCTCCTTCTGAAGCGGAATAGGCGCGCTGTATACAAGCCCTTTACGTCCCTTCCCGCATTTTTGCAGGAAGGGACTTTTTTCGTGTCCAGGGACTAGGCTCAGGCCTCATTCAGACCCCCTCACGTGCTTTGTGTGCGTTTCGCGCACGCAAAGCAAAAACGGGGGTGTGGGACCGTCCGCCCTTTAGGCAGTCAAGGCGAACTCATCTGAAAAACTGCCCCCAAAACAGCAGCAGGGTAAAAATGCGGGAAAGCCCGCCCGGACGCTTTGTTTTTTCGGGCAAAAAGTATATATAGGCTCTGCGCGTTTTGGTGCGCCTGGTTTTTTCATTTACCCGGAGCAGAGATGTTCAGTCTTATCTTCAAGAAAATATTCGGTTCCAAGAACGATCGCTATATCAAGCGCAAAATGCAACTGGTCGCAAAAATAGCCTCGTATGAGCCGGAAATGCAGGGCCTTGCCGAGGCGGATTTTCCCGAGCGCATTGCGGCGTATAAAAGCAGGGTTATGGCCGGGGAGGCGACGCTTGACGAGCTTTTGCCCGAAGTCTTCGCCCTGGTGCGCGAGGCGTCTGTCCGTTCGCTGGGCATGCGCCATTTTGACGTGCAGCTCATAGGCGGCATGGTGCTGCATTCGGGCCGCATCGCTGAAATGAAAACCGGCGAAGGCAAAACCCTGGTGGCCACCCTGGCCGTGGTGTTGAACGCGCTTTCCGGCAAGGGCGTGCATGTGGTGACCGTGAACGATTACCTGGCCAGGCGCGATGCGGCCTGGATGGGCAAGCTGTACAACTTTCTCGGCCTGTCCGTGGGCGTGATTGTGCACGGTTTGACCGATCAGCAGCGCCAGGACGCCTATGGCGCGGACATCACTTACGGCACCAACAACGAATTCGGCTTCGACTATCTGCGCGACAACATGAAGTTCTATCAGAACCAGTTGGTGCAGCGCGGCCACAACTTTGCCATTGTCGATGAAGTGGACTCCATCCTTATTGACGAAGCCAGAACGCCGCTGATTATTTCCGGGGCTGTGGACGATGCCACGGACATGTACCGCAAAATCGACATGATCGTCACCCGGCTCGTTCCCGAAGACTACAGCCTGGACGAAAAGGCCCGCACCGCCATGCTCACGGACGAGGGTGTGCAGCACGCCGAACGCCTGCTGGGTGTGGAAAACCTCTTTGACGCCCAGAACGTGACCTTGCAGCATCATGTGCACCAGTCCCTGAAGGCGCACCATATTTTCAAAAGGGATGTGGACTATATCGTCAAGGACGATCAGGTGATCATCGTTGATGAGTTCACCGGTCGCCTCATGCCCGGCAGGCGTTTTTCAGACGGTCTGCATCAGGCCCTGGAAGCCAAGGAACAGGTCAAGGTGGAGGCTGAGAACCAGACCCTGGCCTCTATCACCTTCCAGAATTATTTTCGCATGTATGACAAGCTCGGGGGCATGACCGGCACGGCAGACACCGAAGCCGTGGAATTTCATGAAATCTACGCGCTGGAGGTCATCTCCATCCCCACGCACAGGCCCATGATCCGCCTGGACAAGGCGGACGTGATCTACCGCACCAAAGCGGAAAAAATGGAAGCCATCGTGGGGCAGATTAAAGATCTGCACAAGTCGGGCCAGCCTGTGCTGGTGGGCACCATTTCCATTGAAACCTCGGAATTTCTGGCCTCCCGCCTCAAAAAGGTGAACATTCCCCACAATGTGCTCAACGCCAAACACCATGAGCAGGAAGCGGCCATCATTGCCGAAGCCGGGCACAGGGGCAAGGTCACCATTGCCACCAACATGGCGGGGCGCGGCACGGACATTGTGCTCGGCCCCGGCGTGCGGGAGCTGGGCGGGCTCTTTATTCTCGGCACCGAGCGCCATGAAAGCCGCCGTATCGACAACCAGCTGCGCGGCCGTTCCGGACGCCAGGGCGACCCCGGCTGCTCCCGCTTTTTCCTCTCGCTGGAAGACGATCTGATGCGTCTGTTCGGTTCGGACCGCATCTCCAAGTTGATGGAAACCCTGGGGCTTAAAGACGGCGAATCCATTGAGCACGGCATGATTTCCCGTGCCATAGAAAACGCCCAGAAGCGGGTGGAAGGCCACAACTTCGAGATTCGTAAAACCCTGCTGGATTACGACAACGTCATGAACCAGCAGCGCGAGGTCATCTACTCCCTGCGCCGCGATGCCATCCGCCAGGAGAATATCGAAGATACGGTGCAGGAGTTTCTCGATGACGCCTTGAGCGAGATGTACGAGCCCTATGAGGCGGCCAAGGGCAAGCTTGACGTGGAGCAGGAAGAATGGCTCATGGGCCGCTTGCAGGAAGTCTTCAACATTCGCCGCCAGTGGCAGGACGATCGCCTGCCAACACAGGAAGAGGCCCGTGCTTGCGTTCTGGACAGCTTAAGCAGCATCCGTACTGCCGCGCCCCAGATTTATGAAGATGTTTTGCGCTATTTTCTGCTGGAAGAACTCGACCGCTCCTGGAAAGAACACCTCCTGAACATGGACCACTTGCGCGATGGCATAGGCCTTCGCGGCTACGGGCAGCGCGATCCCAAGCAGGAATACAAGCGGGAGGGCTTTGCCCTGTTCCAGGAAATGCTCTACCGCATTCACGAAAATATCTTTAAGGCCCTGACTCGCCTGCGCCTCAGGGTGGAAGAAGCCCCCGCAGAGCCCGCATCAGAAGATGCACCCGCAGCAGCGCAGGAGGCGAAAAGCGAAGGCCTGCCACAGGGCAAGGCCTCTGCCTCCCCCTTCAAACATAAGGATGCCACCGCCTCTTCCAAGCTCAACTATTCGGCAGGGCAGGGCGGCAAAGCGGAAAAGAAAGCCCCTGATCGCCGGGATGCCCCCAAGGTGGGCCGCAACGATGACTGCCCCTGCGGCAGCGGCAAAAAATATAAGAAATGCTGCGGTATGGGGAAATAGAGTCTGGGGGACTCCGTCCCCCAGCCCCCCTGGCAGGGGGCGTGGCCCCCTGCACCCGCAACTTCCGAAAAATGGCGCTTTGTGCCGTTTTTCGGCGAA
>DBDO01000062.1:0-4524 GCA_002293605.1 Desulfovibrionaceae bacterium UBA930 | reverse complement strand
ATCCATCATGCATCAGTCAAAGTCGGTGAACAGCGCGCCTATATGCATGCCGCCGAGCATGCTTTTGGCGTTTTGCTCGCGAAGCCGCCAGAAGGCTTGTTGGATCTGGTCCGAGGTAATGCCGTTGCGCATGGCGGTATAGGCTTCGATATAGGCGGCCAGGGTGTCGCAGACCTTGACCGCCTTGCCGTCTTTGGGGTCGAACTCATTTTTGTTGTACCTGTTTTGCAGGTCATCGAAACTGACGATGCGGATGCGGCCTTGCTCAATCACTGTGTCATGAAATTCGGAGTCGCTGTCCAGTCCGAGGTAGTAGCCGAGCCTGGCGATGATATTTTCGTGTCCTTCGCGCCGCAGGGGGCCGATGACGCGCCGTTCGAGTTCGCTTTCCTCGTATTCCCGAATGAGCTGGCCGAGTCCTGCAAAGGACTTTTTCACCGGCGAGATGATG
Source organism: Desulfovibrionaceae bacterium UBA930 (assembly GCA_002293605.1). GTDB lineage: Bacteria > Desulfobacterota > Desulfovibrionia > Desulfovibrionales > Desulfovibrionaceae > Frigididesulfovibrio. Next base: position 4,073 of record DBDO01000062.1, on the reverse strand, counting down.
TCGCGCGTGAGCAGCTCCGGCAGGTCGTGAAAGAGCCCGCAGAAGAAGTTGTTGACCCTGCGGGCGGGGCAGGCACCGAAGCTCAGGCTGAGAAAGTAGGCATAGCAGGCCACGATGAACATATGCCCCATGACCGAGCTTTCGGGAATGCGCGGTGTTTGGGACCAGCGCTTTTGAAAGCGCAGCTGACCGCATAAATTGACGAAATTGCCAAGGGCCGTGCGCGGGCTGGTCTGGCCTTTTTCCGGTTCCAGGGTTTGGAGCAGCTCAGGCATGCCGGGCAGGCGGGAATAAGCGCTGAGTTGTTTTGCGAAGCTTTGGCCTATTTCCGGCAATTCATCGTCAAAATCCTCATTGAGTCTGCGCAGCAGGCGAAATTCCCATGCGCTGGCGTAGAGATGCGCGGCGGCGAGAATGTCTGCGGCAAGGCCGTTTGCGGTCGGGCTTGCCGCATAGCGGGTAAAACGGCTCCAGAAATCCTCGTTTAAGGGCCGCAAAATCGGCTCTACCTCGGTCACGGCCCATGCGGCGAGCCTTTGGTAGTGCTCGGGGTTTTCTTTGATCCGGTAAAGAACGGGGGGTTTGATGTCCGTGATGACCAGGCGGAAGAGGTAGTCGAAAATACCGCCCTCCACCACCTTTTCTTCAAGCGCAAGCTGTTCTTCCCGGCTTTTGCCCCGTCCGGAAAGGCGGCACAGAATCCAGGCAGCGATCATCTTGTGCGCCTGCTTGTCTATTTCTATAAGCTCCATAGGCCGCAGCTTGTCGTTCCAGCGCTTCATGGAAGAGCCTGAAAATACAAACTGTAGCAGTGATTTACGGATATTGCCCGGCACGGTATGCTCCTTGATCTTTGCGTGTGCGCAGTAGCTACGGCCATTCTCAAAAAGGGGGATGGCGGATAAAAAAGCCGCAGGGCGCGACAATAAAAATTTCTGTATGATAACAGTATTTTTGTTATATTCAAAGTGCTTGTGCCGCTTTACTTTTGAAGAAAACAATATTATTGATGCAAACGGTATTTTTTCTCTGAGCTGTTCCCATTGCAGATAAAAAATTTCCTTAACTTCTCTCTGCAATGGAAGTGACGTGCCAGGATGGCGCGCCGAAATGCTCCGCATTTCGAGAGGCAGGGCCAGATTATGCCCTCGCCGCAACTGGCACATAAAAATTGCGGGAAGCAGTTTTTATGTGGAATCGGAATAAGGCTCTGCGCTTTGCACAGGGAAAGGCATCCCCTGTCGGGTAGTACCCGTCCCGGTGTCGGAAGGGCGTTGAGCAAGTCTGGAAGGTGCATAGGCCAAGGCTGCTTTCAGACGGTGTGCCTTGCAGGCAATGCATTGAATGCGTGCGAAATATACCCGTACATACGCTGGAGTATATACCATGTCGACTTCATGTGAGTTGGCTGACTGCATCTGGTCAGATCAAATGCCTTTTTGCACTCTTCTCAAGCAGGCTGAAATTCCTTTAGATAGAAAATGGCCGCTTATTATTTTATACTTGAGAGGTATGAAAGAAAATTCCATGCTTCTGGAAGTGCAAAAGAGAGAAATGCAGAATCTCTTGCTCGATACTTTGCAAAAAAAAGATTTTTCCACCGATTCTCTTGAGAATATAGAACAGAACATTCATTCCATTATTATTCTGCCCTATGCCGATAAAATTCGGGAAATAGCCCAGGAGGCCTCTGAACTGGCCAAGGACATGCACTGCATGTTGGGCAAGCGGCATGAGGATATTTCAAGCATTGCCGCCAAAATAGATGTCGACATGGCCAGCGGGGCCGACCCCAGAGAGATGCTCATCGACCTGCGCGGTGCCTTGAAGGATGTGATGCTGCAAATGGCTGAAGACGCCGAGACCCTCCTGACCCTTTCACAGCAGGACGGCCTGACCGGCCTTGCCAACCGGCGCAGCTTCGATGCCTTCTTGCAGGAGGCGGTGGAGGCCTGGAAGGACAAGCAGGTGCCCGTCAGTCTGATTATGATGGATATCGACTATTTCAAGCAAGTTAACGATAACTTTGGGCATCAGGCCGGTGACCAGGTGCTGCAAACCCTGGCCGGGCAGATTAAAACAAGCGTACAGCCGCTTGTGAACGAGGGCTCGAACATTCTTGCCGCGCGTTACGGCGGTGAAGAGTTTGCCATCATACTCTGCGGCGAGGCGGCTTCGCGCGCGGGAGTGCTTGCCGAAGTATTGCGAAAAGTGGCCTCAAAAATTGTCGTTACCCCTTCCGATGACGAACGGGGCGGCGAAATCGATAAGCTATCCTTAAGCGTCAGCTTTGGGGTAGCCTCCCTGTGGGAGGGCTGGAAGGGGACCAGCCCGAGCGATCTTGTCGCCTTTGCCGACAAGGCCCTGTACCGGGCCAAAAGCAACGGCAGAAACTGCACCGTGCAGCACACGCCCGAGAGCAAGACCCGCTATACGGTCGTCACCTTTTAGGCTCCTTTGGGGCTACCGCTCCAAAGCCTCGCAAGGGGCCTGTTTGCCTTGTGTAAGTTCGCCTTTGTTTGCTCAGGACGAAGAGCCTTGATCCCATTTTTACTTTGTTTGCGCAAAGNNGCAAAGTGAGGGGGCTGGGGAAAATTATTTCCCCCAGACGGGCTTTGGGGCGGTAGCCCCAAACAATAATGAGGCCTGAGCCTAGTATCGTGTTGCACAATATAATGCCTTGCCGGGCTTGCACTCTTCCCGGAAGCCTCTCTCTTTTGAAGGACAGTCCATGACAGCAGAAATTGAAGCGGCCGCAAGCCGTGTGGCCGAAGTTGTAATGTTTGAAAACTGGCTGCGCTTTTACTTTATAGCAGAAGAAGACGGTGCCCTGCTCCTTCGCCTTCCTGAAAAGGCTATGGAGCAGATTAAACAGCGCTACTCTGCCTTTTATGATCTTGCAGAGCTTTTGAATAATGAGGAAATAGACCACCAGCGTTCGCTGAAAGCCGTGTGCATGCATGTTTCCAGCGGCTTTGGAGGCCGTCCCCTGCCGGATCATGTGGTGGCCGGAGTCTTTGACAGCCCGAAGTTTCAGTTGGAAGTGCAGCTCTTCAGCAACTGGGTACAGAACCACGAAGAAAGGCTGGACGAGCGCTTCATGGAATTTTCCGAATGGACAAAGGCCTTTGCCCTTTGGAAAGAGAGTGATGAAGTGAAAGCATATACCCAGCGCCTTCTTGCAAGCATGCCTGTCAGCGCGGCCAATGCCCCGGAAACTGTGCAGTAAGCCGGGGCCCCTGCCTGATCTGACCGGCCTGGGACAGGCCGCTATCCTGGCTGCCCTTGCCTCTTTCGAGAACAGGCCGCTGGATGAGGCCTGCGCAGCGCCCTTGCTGGCTGTTGATGCCACCTGCGGCAACGGGTACGATAGCCGCTTTTTGCTGCGCGCGCTTGCCCGCACGGGCATGCCGTACAGCCTGCTCGCCTTTGACGTGCAGCAGGCCGCGCTGGATGCGGCAAAGGCCTTTCTGGCCGATCTGCCGACAAGCCAGCAGGAACGCGTTTTTTTCATGCTGCAAAGCCATGCGGAACTGGACAAGGCCCTTTGCGAACACTGCAAAGGGCCTTGTTGCCCCGGCGGCCGACCCCTGCTCACCGCAGTTACTTATAACCTCGGCTTTCTCCCCCGCAGCGACAAGACAGTCGTCACCAAAGCGCCCTCCACGCTTGCCTCCCTGGAACAGGCTGCCCGCGCCCTGACGCCCGGCGGCATCATAAGCGTGCACGCCTATGGAGGACATCCGGGCGGGGCCGAGGAACTTGAGGCTGTTGAAGGCTGGTGCGCTTCGCTCGCCTTTGACGAATGGTGTGTCGCGCGCTACGCCCTCTGCAATAAAGTACGCAATCCGGAATGTCTTTTTCTGGCCTGGAAACGGCTATTATAGCAGTTTTACTTTGATATACTTGCGTAACGGCGGNNACAAGTATCTCGTGGCAAGGATTTTTTACAAATCCTTGCAGTAAATATGCATTTTCAGTGTATATTTGCTCTAAACACTTATTATATACAGAGGAGCGAAGATATGATGGAACGCGAGGCCGCTCTGGCCCTTTTGAAGGAATATGACCCG
>DBDO01000061.1:9770-37890 GCA_002293605.1 Desulfovibrionaceae bacterium UBA930 | reverse complement strand
CCGAAAAGCGGCGCAGCCGCTTTTCGGAAAACTGCGGGCGCAGAGGGAAGTCATTTCCCCCGGACGGGGTTTGGGGCGGTAGCCCCAAAGTAATGAGGTCTGAACCTAATGTTGTTTTCGTCCCTCACCAAAGAGCACGAACAGTTCGCCGATGAGCATTTCAAAGGCCTGATCCGGGCTGCGTTCACCCGATTTTATGCCTTTATCCGTACGCAGGGCAAGATCCCACAGTCGGGCAATACCGGCATAGCCCAGGCTTTCTGCGGCAATTTTTTTTTGCAGTGCGGCCTGTTGCGGCAAAAAAGGCGCGGGTCCGGCCAGACACTGCCATAACAGGCGCGCCTCGCGCAGTACAATGGCGGTAAAGGCGAACACCATGCTTTCCCCGGAAATTTTGTCCTCAAGCACCTGCCTCCAAACCGCAGGAGCATCGCTGCGTTGCTGGACCTTGCGCAATAGTTCGAAAATACTGAGTTCCTGCGCGTGCGCCACAAAGGAGAGCGCATCGCGCGGCAAGCGGCCTTCAGCATCGGCCAGCAGAGAGAGCTTGAGTATTTCAGAGGCGATAAAGGCAGCATCCGGGGGGAGGGCGCGCGCCAGCAAGTGCAGATCTTCAGGACGCAGCGTAAGCCCCAGGCTTTCAGACTCGGCCCGGATAAAGGCGGGCAGCGTTGCCGGGTTCAGGCTCTGCGTCACCTCCAGCCAGCCGCGTTTTTCAGCCTCCAGCCAGCAGGGCAATTGGAGAATATGCGCGGGAAGTTTGGGCTTGCCCTTTTCAATAGGGGCCTCGAAGCAGAGCAGAGGCCAGAGCAGGGGACGGGGCAGGGGCGCATCTGGCTTCCCGGCCAGGGGCAGCAGGGCCTTGGAGAGTGTTTTGAGCACATCCGCAGGCAGGGCCTGCGCATTGCGGAGCACCAGGGCCTTGGGAGAGGCGAACAGGCCTTGCAGGTTGAGTTCTTCCCAAAAGGAGGGGCCGAGTCCTTCGTCTCCCCAGAAGACAACACGCTGCCAGTGTTCATGGGGAGAAGAGCCTGAAGGCGCGTGCACTGCCAGCAGCCTGTCCAGACAGCCACGCAAGAGACGGCTGTCCGGGCAGAGACAGAGGGAATAGGCAGGGCGGCTCATGCGGGTACAGTCCCCAGGGTTTAAGGAAAGGCTGAATAATTTCCGTTTGGCGGGCTTACTCGGTTTTTCCCTCAGGGGGCAGGACCGAAGAGTCCACCCTCCCTGAGGAAAATTTCCTCGTGCCTTGCCAAACAAAATAACTAGGCCTTTCCCAAAAATACATTAATCAGTGCTTCCTTAAAACTTCTGGCGCATTGTATCCGCCAGTTTGCGTATGACCTGGGTAATAATGTTGCCGGAAGCCGCCCGCTCGTCAACCCTTTCGTCATATTCCGAGTAGGAGATTTGGCCGGAGCGCCAGATCTCCTTATTGCCGCTTCCTTCGTACACAATGGCTTCCAGCGTCAGTTGCATGGAATAGAGCTGTGAGGTGTCAAACTCCGTGCGTATCCATTCGCTGGTGGTAAAGTTGATGACGTTGACCTGTATTTCATAGTCAGCGGGACCGCTGTCCACCCAGCGCGCCAGATAGCGGGCACCGATTTCATCCCTGAGCCTGGAGCGGATGGCGTAGGGCAGCCAGGGGTGCAGGGTGGGGGATTCAATCCCTTTGACCTTGAGCGTTTTACTTCCGTCGCCGAGAACGCTGGGCGTATCGCTCGCCAGACGGTAGCCGCAGCCGGAAAGCGCCATGACGGCAAAGACGGCCAGCAGAAAGAAAACGCGTATGCTTTTGCGGGACTTTGAAAAATCAGTTCGCGACCACATTGACGAGTTTCCCTGGGACGAGCACGACTTTTCGAATCGTGAGCCCCTCAAGATGTTTCCGCACATTGGCATCGGCCAGGGCCTCGGCCTTAATCGCCTCGGCATCCGTTCCGGCGGAAAGCTCCAGCGTGCTCCGGAGCTTTCCGTTCACTTGCAGAACAATGGTCATCATATCCTGCGCCAGGGCGGAATCGCTGTACACGGGCCAGGGGCGATCCGCCATAAGGCTTTGAGAGCCCATACGCTGCCGCAATTCCTCGCACAGGTGCGGGGCAATGGGGAAGAGCAGGCAGAGCGTGGTGGACAGGGCCGAGCCAAGCGTCTTCCTGCCTCCTTCATCTCCCAAAAGCTCGTCTTTGACAAGATAGGCAAGGTTCACGAGTTCCATCACCGCAGCAATGGCCGTGTTGAACTGGAATTTGCCCGCGATGTCCTCCCCGGCCTTTTTCACGGTAGCGTGTTCCTTGTGGCGCAGTTCGCGGGCTTTGGGGAGCGAGGCGTCTTCGCTGGTGGAGGAACAGGGCTCCTGGGCGGGCACCTTGCCGATAAGCTCCGCTGCGAGCCGCCAGACGCGGTTTATAAAGCGGAACGCGCCTTCAATGCCGGATTCGGTCCAGTCGAAATCGCGCTCCGGCGGAGCGGCGAAGAGACAGAACAGGCGCACGGTGTCGGCACCGTACCTGGCGATCATTTCTGTGGGGTCAACGGTGTTGCCCTTGGATTTGGACATTTTTTTGCCGTCCATGAGCACCATGCCCTGGGTCAGCAGATTGGCAAAGGGCTCGGAGGCCTCAAGATAGCCGAAGTCGCGCAAGGCTTTGACAAAAAAGCGCGCGTACAGCAGGTGTAGGATAGCGTGTTCCACCCCGCCGATATACTGATCAACGGGCATCCAGTAGGCAAGGGCTTTGGGAGTGAAAGGGGCCGCACTGTTGTTGGGGTCGGTATAGCGCGCGAAATACCAGGAGGATTCGACAAAGGTGTCCAGGGTGTCGGTTTCGCGCCGGGCTTTGCCGCCGCAGCGGGGGCAGGCGCATTCGTAAAAAGCGGGCGTGTCGGGCAGGGGTGAGCGACCGTCTTTGCGGGTGACCACATCCAGGGGCAGAAGCACGGGAAGATTTTCTTCCTTTTCCGGAACCACGCCGCAGGCATCGCAGTAAACAACGGGAATGGGAGCGCCCCAGTAGCGCTGGCGCGATACGTTCCAGTCGCGCAGCCGCCAGTTGACCGTGCGCTTGCCAAGGCCTTGTTCTTCCAGTCGATCGGCAATGCGAATTTTGCCTTCCTCGTTATCCAGGCCGTTAAATTCGCCGGAATTGACCATGCGGCCGGATTCGGGCACGGCCTCGTTCATGCTTGCCGGATCAAGGGGAGGCATGCTGTCCGGCTGTATGACCACCCGAATGGGCAGGCCGTATTTCCGGGCGAATTCGAAGTCGCGCTGGTCGTGCGCCGGAACCCCCATAACGGCACCGGAGCCGTATTCGGCCAGAACAAAGTTGGCCACCCAGATGGGCATGCGTTCTCCGGTAAAGGGATTGAGGCAATAGCGGCCCGTAAACATGCCTTCCTTTTCCAGGCTGTCGGCACTCAGCTCCCTTTTGTCGGTATTCAGGATTTTCCGGGCGAAATCTCTGACCGCCTGTTCGTTTTCTGTTCCGGCAATGAGTTCGTCCAGCAGGGGATGGGCGGCTGCAATGCTCATGAAGCTTGCGCCGAACACCGTATCCTGGCGGGTGGTGAAAACCGGAATGCTTGCGCCGCCGCCTTCAACGGCAAAGCGGATTTCAGCGCCGATGGATTTGCCGATCCAGTTGCGTTGCATGGCTATGACGCGTTCCGGCCAGCCCTTTTCCAGGGTGTCGAGATCCGCGAGCAGCTCTTCGGCGTAATCGGTGATGCGCAAAAACCATTGCGTGAGTTCTTTTTGCTCGACCACACTGTCGCAACGCCAGCACAGACCTTCAACAACCTGTTCGTTGGCAAGCACGGTGTTGCATTTGGGGCACCAGTTTTGCGGCGCTTTTTTGCGGTAGAGCAGGCCTTTTTCCAGAAATTTGATGAAAAAGAGCTGCTCCCATCGGTAGTATTCGGGATCGCAGGTGGCGATTTCACGCCGCCAGTCATAGGAAAAGCCCAGGCGTTTGAGCTGGGCGCGCATGTTGTCTATGTTGGCGTACGTCCATTTGGCGGGGTGGGTGTCATGTTGGATGGCCGCGTTTTCAGCCGGAAGACCAAAGGCGTCCCAGCCGATAGGATGCAGAACGTTAAAACCCTGCATACGTTTGAAGTGGGCCACAACATCGGCTATGGAGTAGTTGCGCACATGCCCCATATGAATTTTTCCGGAGGGGTAGGGGAACATCTCCAGGCAATAATACTTGGGTTTGTCGCTCGCATTTTCACAGTGGAAAGAGCCGCGTTCTTCCCATATTTTCTGCCACTTGCCTTCTATTTCCTGCGGATTGTATTTCATTGCTGCACAAAAGGGTTGAAAGTGCGATGCGGTAGGGGCGCAAAGGCCTGAATCTAGAGTCTCGGCAGGAGGCCAGCGTCCCGCGCTTTTGCCGCCGCATCCAGGATGCCGTTGACAAAGGCGCGGGCTTTTTCATCGCTATACTGTTTGGAAAGCTCCACAGCCTCATTGATTGCCACCTTGGGCGGCACATCAAGGCTGTCCTGCATCAGTTCCCAAAAGGCGATGCGCAGGATGGTCGCTTCCACCTTGCCGAGCCGTTCGATCCTCCAGTTCTGGGAAAAGGAGGCGATGGCCCCATCCAGGCTTTCGCGTCCTTTCCAGACATGAAAAACAAGACGCCAGGCATAGCCCTGCTCGCCGTGTGCCGTATCCAGCATGGTCTCCGGCCTGTCAGGCGAGCGCAAAAAAGCCTCGCGCAGATCCTCCTCACTTGTAGGAGGGCTAAAGGACAGTCCGTATAATACCTTAAAGGCAAAGGCGCGCTCAAGACGCCGGGGAGCTTTTTTTGCCGGGGCCATTAAATCTGCTCGAGCACGCGGATAGTTTCAAGCATGGCTGAGGCCGCGTCCGCCCCTTTGTTGCCCGCCTTGCTTCCGGCGCGCTCAATGGCCTGCTCGATATTCTCCGTGGTCAGCAGGCCAAAGCCGATGGGCACGCCGCTTTCCAGGGAAACCTGGGCCAGACCCTTGGAGGCCTCGTTCGCCACAAAGTCAAAGTGCGGCGTTGCTCCGCGAATAACGGCCCCCAAGGCGACAATGCCGTCATAGGCACCGCTTTTTGCCAGTTTCTGGCAGACAATGGGCAGCTCAAAAGCGCCGGGAATGCGCACAATGGTGATGCCTTCGGGGGCAAGCCCGTGCCGGGTGAGATAGTCCACGGCACCGCCTATGAGGCGGTCTACGATAATATCGTTGAAACGGCCTGCAACCAGGGCAATGCGTAAGCCCTTGGCGGAAAGTTGGCCTTCAATGCTTTTTATGTGCTGCATGCCTAATTACTCCTGTTGAACATATTCGGCTTGTGTTGTGGCTGACTCATCCGGAATCGGAATTACTCCAGATGGAGCATGTGCCCCAGCTTTTCTTTTTTTGTTTTCAGATAGTCGGCGTTAAAGGCGCAGGGCTCAAGTTCCAGCGGTACCCGTTCAGTGATTTCCAGGCCGTAGCCTTCCAGACCGATAATTTTTTTGGGGTTGTTGGTCATCAGACGCATTTTGCGAATGCCGAGGTCCACAAGCATTTGCGCGCCAATACCATAATCCCTGAGGTCCGCCTTAAAGCCCAGCTTCTGGTTGGCTTCAACCGTATCAAGCCCCTTGTCCTGCAGGGCGTAGGCCTTGATTTTGTTGGCAAGGCCTATGCCGCGCCCTTCCTGGCGCATATACAGCACAACACCCGTGCCTTCCTGCTCTATTTGCCGCAGGGCCGCAGCGATTTGCCCGCCGCAGTCGCAGCGCAGCGAGCCGAGCACATCACCGGTGAGGCATTCGCTGTGCACACGCACCAGAACGGGCTCATCCGGGCTTGGCCTGCCCTTGACAATAGCCACATGCGTCTGATCATGCAGTTCGTTTTCATAGGCAATGATCGTAAAATCGCCGTATTTGGTGGGCAGTTGGGCTTCAGCCGCACGCTTGACGGAAAGCAGGCCGGATTGCATGCGGTAGCGGATGAGGTCCTTGATAGTGGCGATTTTCAGTCCGTGCTTTTCAGCAAAGATTTTGAGATCCGGCATGCGGGCCATGGAGCCATCGTCCTTGAGCACTTCGCAGATGGCCGCTGCCGGTTTCAGACCCGCAAGGCTGGCGAGATCAACGCCGCCTTCGGTTTGGCCGGCGCGCACCAGCACGCCGCCCTTTTTCGCCCGCAGGGGAAAAATATGACCCGGGGTGACCACGTCTTCGGCTTTGGCATCATCGGCCACGGCTGCCAGAATGGTGGTTGCGCGGTCCGCCGCTGAGATGCCGGTGGTCACGCCGCGCCTGGCCTCTATGGATACAGTGAAGTTGGTGCCAAAGCCCGATTCGTTGCGTTGCGTCATCATGGGCAAGCGGAGTTTGTCGCACCACTCCGGGGCGAGCGGTAGACAGATAAGGCCACGGGCGTGCGTGACCATGAAGTTGATGACCTCGGGAGTCACGAACTGGGCCGCAATGGTGATGTCCCCTTCATTTTCCCGGTCTTCGTCATCCACGAGGATGATCATCCTGCCCTGGCGAATTTCTTCAATAGCTTGTTCCGCTGTGCATAAAGGCATGGTATTGGTCCTTGTGTCGTAGTCGATAATTTCAGGCATCGACGGTAAAACGGTCCTATCCCAGATGCTTCCGCAAAAAATCCATGCTCAGGCGCGATTGAGCGGAGTCCGGCTTCCAGGCTGCGAGCATGCGTTCCACATATTTGCCGATCAAATCCGTTTCAAAGTTAAGCGCCTGCCCTGTTTTCCAGAGTCCTATGGTGGTGGCGCGCTGCGTCTCCGGGATCACATTGACCTCAAGAAAACCGGGACCGCACTGGTTGACGGTCAGGCTCACGCCGTCAAGGCTTACCGAGCCCTTGGGGATGACCTGGGCGGAAAAGCCTTCCGGAAAGCGCACCCGAATGCATTTGGAGGAACCGGCATCGCGAATGGCTTCAATATGAGCCACGCCGTCTGCATGGCCGCTGACCAGGTGCCCTCCCAAGCGGTCGCCAAGCGCCAGGGCGCGCTCTAAGTTGACCTTGTCCCCCCGGCGCAGCGTGCCGAGATTGGAAAGGCGGAGCGTTTCCCGCGAAGCATAGGCGGTAAAAGACTGGGCGTCAAAATTTTCCACGGAAAGGCAGACGCCGTTGACCGCGATGCTCTCGCCCCCGACCCAGGCGGGAGGCGTAAAGAGCGGGCGAAAGGTGAAGCGGGATTCCCCGCTGCCCGGCGCAATCGCCGCAAGTTCTCCTATGCCCATGACCAGCCCGGTAAACATGCTAGCTCCGCCTTTCCGCAGGGCTGGAGAGAAGCGGGCGGGTTGCGGGCCGCAGGGTCAAGGCAATATCTTCGCCGGATGGCACGGCATTGGCAACGCGCAGTTGCAGGGCTTCGTCTATCTGGATGGGCGCGCGCCCGTCAAAGAGTGGGGTGGCCTCATTATCGCCGATAATTTTGGGCGCAAGGTGCAGGTGCAGTTCACGGGCCAGGCCTTTTCCCAGCAGGGCCAGACCAAGACGGCCTCCGCCTTCGCACAGAACATAATGGCAGCCCAGCTCCTTACGCAGATAGCTGAGACCCTCGGCCAGATCAAGTTCGGCCCGCATGCCGTGTCCGCGCACATTGGGCCTGGCATGCGAGGCAAGCCCGATAACGCGCACGCCCTTGCGGCGCAATGCTTCGGCTTTGGGACTGGCCGCGGCGGCTACGGTTGTCCAGAAAATAGTTTCTTTCGCCCGCTTCTTGAGCAGATGCAGCGATAACTCCGCTTCCGGAAGGCGGGAAGTGGCCACAACCGCCAGGGGCTGCTTCGGGCAGAGGGCTTCCGCGCTCTCTTCAAGGCGGCAGGTCAGTTGCGGGTCATCCTGGTAAAAGGTATTGCCGCCGACAATAAGGGCCTGCATATGCTGGCGCAGCTCATGGACGCGGCTTCGGGTCTCGGGCGAGCTGATCCAGCGGGAATGCCCGGCCCGGGTGGCGATGCGCCCGTCCATGGTACTGGCGAGCTTGAGCAGGGTATAGGGAAGATCCGTTGTCTGCCAGGTGATGAAATCGTCAAGGCTGTCCAGGCATTCCTGCTCGGCCACCCCGCATTCCACGCGCAGTCCTTTGGAACGCAAAATCTCCGCCCCGCCGGAAGCCTCCGGATTGGGGTCAAGCGCGCCAATCACCACATGACGGACGCCGGCGCTGAGTATGGCCTCGGTGCAGGGCGGCGTTTTGCCGAAATGGCGGCAGGGTTCGAGCGTTACCACCAGGGTGCAGTCTGCCGGGGAGATGCCTTTGGCCCTGGCGTCTTCCAGGGCCAAGGCTTCGGCATGGGCAAGGCCGGGCCCCTTGTGCCAGCCCGAGGCAAGGGCCACACCGTCTTTGACAAGCAGTGCGCCAACGCGAGGGTTAGGGCAGGTCTGCCATTTGGCCTTATCCGCCAGTGCGATCGCTTGCAGCATGAAGCTGTGATAGGGGTGCGTATGCGCCACAAAAGACTCCTATTCCCCGGCTGGCGGGGAAAGCTGCGACAGCAGGATTCCCGCTTCGGCGAACATGCCCTCGGACAGGTGATCCGGATAGGGCGACTCGAAATATACCGCGTTTACGCCGCAGTTGATCAGCAGTTTTGCGCAGATCAGGCAGGGCTGGTGCGTACAGTAAATGTCGGCCCCTTCGATGGAAACGCCATGCACGGCGGCCTGCACAAGGACGTTTTGCTCCGCATGCAGGCCGCGGCACAGTTCATGGCGCTGCCCGGAAGGAATGCCGAGTTCCTCCCGCAGGCAGCCAAGGCTCAAGCATTCGCGCATGTTGCGCGGCGCGCCGTTATAGCCGGTGGCGAGAATGCGCTTGTCCTTTACGGCAATGGCCCCCACCTTTCGGCGGCAGCAGGTGGAGCGCTCCGCCACCAGGCGGGTGATGTCCATAAAGTATTGCGGCCAGGGTACGCGTGACATGAAGCCTCAGAGATACTGTCTAATACGTGAAAAGCGGGAATGCGGAGGCAAAGAGTTCGACATCCCGGCTGATTGCGGCAAGTCGGCTTTCATTATCGCGCGATTCAAGGCTTTCCACAATCCAGGCAGCCACCCTGCGCATGTCCTGGGGCTGCATGCCGCGCGTGGTCAGGGCCGGGGTGCCGAGGCGGATGCCCGAGGTCACAAAGGGCGAACGGGTTTCAAAGGGCACCGTATTTTTATTGACTGTGATGCCCGCCTTATCCAGCGCGATTTCGGCCTCTTTGCCCGTGATGTCCTTGTTGCTGAGGTCCACGAGCATCAAATGGTTGTCCGTGCCGCCGGAAACCAGGGTAAAGCCCGCATCCGTCAGTTCCTTGGCCAGGGTTTTGGCGTTTTCCAGCACGCGCTCCTGGTAGCGCTTGAATTCGGGGCGAAGCGCTTCGCCAAAAGCCACGGCCTTGGCGGCAATAACGTGCATGAGCGGGCCGCCCTGAATGCCGGGAAAAATCTGGCTGTTCAGCGTTTTTCCAAACTCCTCGGAGGAGAGAATCATGCCGCCGCGCGGGCCGCGCAGAGTTTTGTGCGTGGTGGTGGAAACATAGTGGGCCTGGCCAACCGGGTTGGGGTGCAGCCCGGTGGCGACAAGACCGGCGATATGCGCCATATCCACCATCAGCTTTGCGCCCACAGCATCGGCAATGGCGCGAAAACGGGCGAAGTCGATGGTACGGGAATAGGCGCTCGCTCCGGCCACAATCAGGGCGGGCTTGTGTTTTTCGGCCAGTTCGCGCACTGCGTCATAGTCGATGCATCCGCTGTCCTTATCCACACCATAGCTGACAAAGGTATAGAATTTTCCGGAAAAGTTGACCGGGCTGCCGTGGGTGAGGTGGCCGCCGTGCGAAAGGTCCATGCCCAGCACGGTATCGCCCATGTTGATGGCCGCAAGGTATACGGCCATATTGGCCTGGCTGCCGGAATGCGGCTGCACGTTGGCGTATTCAGCACCAAAAAGTTCTCTGGCGCGTTCCGTGGCCAGATTTTCAGCCACGTCCACATATTCGCAGCCGCCGTAGTAGCGCTTGCCCGCATAGCCTTCGGCATATTTGTGGGTGAGCACGCTGCCCTGAGCCTGACGAACGGCCTGGGAAACAAAGTTTTCCGAAGCGATCAGCTCCAGTTTTCCAAGCTGGCGCAGGGACTCCATGTATACGGCTTTGCCGACAGCGGGATCGCGAAGCAAAAGTTCATCCATGATAGTATCCTTAAGGGCACTGAAAAGGTGCAAACCCGGTCCAAAGGCCGGACAAAGGGGGTATCGCTCAGTAAAGGCGCGAAAGGGATAGTACGGCAGTTTGCCTGCTTTCGCCAGAGGATTTTAGGGGCTTCCCCTATAAGCAAAGCGGCCCTTTTTGCGAAGGCGGCGTGCTTTTACGTACAGGCCGGAGCAAAAGGGGCCGCTTTCCGCAGCTTTCGGAAAGAACGGACCTGTATCAAGACAACGTTGTCTAGCCCTTCCAGCGTTTATACAGCACACAGGCGTTAGTGCCGCCAAAACCGAAGGAATTGCAGAGCACGTATTGCTTCTGCTCTTTCCTTGGGCCGCTGCCCATGTAATCAAGGTCGCATTCGGGGTCCGGGTTTTCATAGTTGGCGGTGCCGGGAATAATGCCCTCTTTCAGGGTCATAATGGAGAACACGCTTTCAATGCCACCGGCTGCGCCGAGCAAATGCCCGGTTTGCGATTTGTTCGCGGTAATGGGAATATCATAGGCCCGCTTGCCGAAAACCGCCTTGATTGCCTTGGTTTCCGCCAGATCGTTGAGCTGGGTGGAGGTGCCGTGGGCGTTGATGTGATCCACGGCATCCGGCGTAAGACCGGCGTCCGCAATGGCGCTGCGCATGGCTGCGGCCATACCTTCGCCGTCATCCCTGGGCGCGGTCATGTGGTAGGCATCGCCCGAGGAGCCGAAACCAACGATTTCCGCATAGATTTCAGCGCCGCGCGCCTGAGCCGATTCCAGACTTTCAAGGAAGAGCAGCCCGGCCCCTTCGCCCATGATAAAGCCACTGCGGTCCCGATCAAAGGGACGGGAGGCCTTTTCCGGGGCATCGTTTCGGGTGCACAGGGCTTTGAGCGCGGTAAAGCCGGAAATGCCCATGGCGGTGATTGTGGCTTCCACTCCGCCGGTGATGACCCGTTCGCAGCGGCCCAGCAGGATTTCAGAATAGGCGTAGCCGATGGCGTGCAGGGCGGAAGCGCAGGCGCTGGTGGCCACTATGTTAGGCCCTCTGGCCCCGGTGAAGATGGACACCTGACCGGGTGCCATGTTGGAGATCAGCATCGGGATCATGAAAGGGGAAATTTTGTTCGGTCCCGCATTGGTGAGCTTCTGGTGGAAGTGCTCGATCGTTTGCAGCCCGCCAAGGCCCACGCCGAGCATAACGCCAACGGAGGAGGCGTTCTCCTCAGTGATGGTGAAGCCCGCGTTTTTCACCAGCATGAGCGAGGCCGCCACGGCGAACTGTACGAAGCGGTCCATGCGCCTGGCCTGTTTGTCGGGTATGCCGTAGTGCTCCGGCTTGAAATCTTTGACTTCACCGGCAATGGTAGAGGCAAAATCGCTTGTGTCAAACAAGGAGATGGGCGCGATGCCCGATGCGCCTTCGAGCAGTCTGCTCCAGGATTCCTCCAGGTTTCCACCAAGCGGAGAAAGGGCAGACAGGCCTGTGATCACCACGCGTTTTCTGGTCATGAGACTGTAATCCTTGGGGCTGTGGCGTTTTTCAAGAAGAGCCGCCGGGGCGAAAAGGGAACCGCCGCCGAAAACGGCGCGTCAGCCTTGCCTTGGGTAACATTTCCGGGGGCGGGGACTTGCCAGCCGCCCCCGGAAAAGGCCGTATGAAAAGCTATTTTGTATTGCGTTCCACGTAAGCGACAGCGTCTTTCACTTTAAGGAGCTTTTGCGCTTCGTCATCGTCGATTTCAATTTCAAACTCTTCTTCCATGGCCATGATCAGCTCGGTCAGATCCAGGGAGTCGGCACCGAGATCTTCGACAAAGGAGGCGTCAGGCTTGACTTCTTCAGCCGAAACGCCCAGTTGGTCCATAATGATTTTTTGTACTTTTGCTTCAACAGACATGAGTCCTCCAGGGTTCAATGCTTTACTTGTATGGTTGTGATAAAGAGAGGCGAAAGCTTTAGCAGTACATTCCGCCGTTAACGGACAGCACCTGACCGGTAATGTAGCCTGCCTTGTCCGAAGCGAGAAAGGCCACCGCCTCCGCAACGTCTTCGGCAGAGCCGAAGCGCTTGAGCGGAATATGACTCAGATACTGCTGCCTGATGTCCTCGCCAAGGGCGAGTGTCATATCAGTTTCAATAAAGCCGGGGGCCACGGCATTGACCGTGATGCCGCGTCCGGCAAGTTCCTTTGCCGCAGACTTGGTCATGCCTATAAGACCGGCCTTGGCAGCGCAGTAGTTCGCCTGACCGGCATTGCCCATTTGCCCCACCACGGACGAGATGTTCACGATGCGCCCGCAGCGCTGCTTGGACATGATTTTGGCCGCTTCCCGCATGCAGCAAAACGCGCCTTTGAGGTTGATGTTGACAACAGCGTCAAAGTCTTCGTCTTTCATGCGGATGAGCAGGCCGTCTTTGGTTATGCCCGCGTTATTGACAAGCAGGTCAAGACGTACTTTGTCCTTTATTTCGTCACGAAAAAAGGCGCTGACGGCTTCGCTATCGCCAATGTCGAGCTTGAAGGCCAGGGCCTTGCCGCCGGCATCCATGATGCTTTGCACCACGGCATCGGCTTCTGCGGGTTTGCTCACATAGCTGAGAAAAATCTGATATCCCCTGGCACCGAGGGTCTGGGCAATACACTTGCCGATGCCGCGCGAGCCGCCGGTAACCAAAGCAGTGGAAAGGAGATCGCTCATGAATATCCTCAAGTTACCCCGGCCGCCGGGGCCGGTTATGGAGAAGTACAGCCGGATGGGAGAGTATAGTCTAAAAGTTTCCCGCTTTCAATTATCGCCTGGAGCTGGTGAAAGAATACCGAGGGTCATGCGGGGAGCTAATTGAAACCCTTGGTGGCTTTGCCGAAACAGGTGAGCTCCTCGTTAGCGGAAATATTGGCGATGAGCCGTTCATTGGTATTTTTTTCCACAAAAGCTGCTGCCATTTTCGTGGCGCTGGCAACGGCCTTTATGTTGGAGCGCCCGTGGCTGACGATGAGAATGCCCTGCAAACCGAGCAGAGGGGCACCGCCGTACTCGGCGTAATCCACAAAGCGGGCCAGACGTTTCAGCGCGCCTTTGGCCAGCATGGCACCGACCTTGGCAACAGGTGTGGTGTGCAGCAATTGGCGGCGCAGCAGACGGGCCAGGGAGCCGGCAAGCCCCTCGGCCAGCTTCAGGGCGACATTGCCGACAAAACCATCGCAAACCACAATGTCCACATCGCCGGTGAACATGTCGCGGCCTTCCACATTGCCCACAAAATTGAGATTATGGGCCATTTTGAAGATTTCGTAGGCCTCTTTCACCAGGGTGTTGCCCTTGCCTTCTTCTTCCCCAATGGAGAGCAGTCCGATTTTCGGTTCGCTACGCTCCATAATGGTCTTGGCATAGGCATCAGCCATAAGGCCGAACTGAAAGAGGTGGTGCGGCTTGCTATCCACATTGGCACCAACATCGAGCAAGACAGTAGGGCGCTTTTCGGAAGGCAGAAGCGACATGAGGGCGGGGCGCTCAACGCCGTTGATGCGCCCCATAATGAACATTCCACAGGCCACGCTGGCACCGGAATGTCCGGGGCTGACAACGCCGTGGGCAATTTTATCCCTGACCAGACGGCAGGCCACCTGAATGGAGGCGTCCTTTTTGCGCCGCAGGATGTCAGAGGGCTTTTCACCCATGAGCGCCACGTCTGGAGCGTGCACAACATCATAGCTCACGCCGGAGAGGTCATGCCGGGCAAGTTCGGCGCGAACAGCGGACTGCTCCCCCACCAAAAGCGCGGTAAAGCCGCCCACGCGCGCTGCTTGCAGCGCGCCGGGCACTGTAACCGAAGGACCATAATCCCCCCCCATCACGTCCACCGCAATAACGGGGGAAGCGTTGGAGGACTTCATCGGAGAGCAGGCGGAAGCGTCAGCCATACGCTTATTCGGCAGGCGCTGCGCTGTAGTTGCGTCCGCGATAGTTGCCGCATGCGGGGCAGACGGCATGGGGCGCGGTGGGGCTGCCGCACTGGCACAGCAGCACGGCAGGAGCCGCCACGCGGTGATGGGAGCGGCGCATGCCTTTTTTGGACTTGGATTTTTTGCTTTGTTGAACTGCCATAGCG
Source organism: Desulfovibrionaceae bacterium UBA930 (assembly GCA_002293605.1). Classification (GTDB taxonomy): domain Bacteria; phylum Desulfobacterota; class Desulfovibrionia; order Desulfovibrionales; family Desulfovibrionaceae; genus Frigididesulfovibrio. The sequence continues at coordinate 23,590 of DBDO01000061.1, read as the reverse complement.
ATCTCCTTATGCGATCCCGCGCAAAAACAGGCGCGGATGGTATTGTAGTCAGCCTGTAAACGCCTATTTTTTTACAAGCAGCCCCTGCAGGGCGGCAAGCCGGGGGTCTCCCTCTTCCCTTGCGCAGGAGCAGCTTTCGGCATTTCTGTTGACGCCGCAGACAGGGCAGAGCCCTCTGCACGCTTCGCGGCAAAGCGGTTTTACCGGCAAGGCCAGGGAAAACTCCTCCCAGGCGAGAGCGCCGGGGTTGATTTCAATGCCCCTGCCGTGGGCCGCCTGCCGGATGACGGCTTCATCGCTGTCGCCTGCAAGGATGTCTTCCATTCGGCTCTCGTCAGCATCGTCACGGCCTGTGCGTCCCGGCTTTTGGCGGGCACTATCCTTTCCCGCAGGGGCGGGGCTGTCCGCAGGGTAGGGTTCAAAACTGTCAAAGCGATGCCTGATGGTCACTTCGCTATCATTCGCGCAGCGGTCACAGGGCAGGGCCACTTTGCCGCTGATGCTTCCCCGGAACAGAACCCCCTGTTCCTGCGCAAGCACGAAAATTTCGGCCCGAATCGGTTCAAGAACACGGCAGGCCACGCCGAACTCCTGAAGAGGAGTCGCCCAGGCAGCCGGGTCCTCAAGGACGAAGGTCTTACCGTTCGCAGGCACGCCCTGTAGCGGAAACCAGTTTTTATCCATCATTTTTTGCCCCGTGAAAGGGGGTCTAGTACATGTGAATGCTCTGTCTGTCAATCAAAGGGCTGAAATTGGCAGAGCAGCCTGCTTCAACGAAAAAAACCTTCGCCGTACAGTCGCTTGAGAAAATGACTTTGGCGAAGGTTTTTTCAGGTCTTTTTGGAGGCGGCATCCAGATTTGAACTGGAGATGGAGGTTTTGCAGACCTCTGCCTTACCACTTGGCTATGCCGCCTTGAACAGTGATGCCTTGGAGCGGGAGACGGGATTTGAACCCGCGACTTCAACCTTGGCAAGGTTGCACTCTACCACTGAGTTACTCCCGCGTCACAGGAAAGGCTGTCTACGCCGCTTGGGCTGTTCTGTCAAGTGCTATGCGCCTATTTTGCCGTTTTATTTGCGGAGGCTGGCGCTTCAACAGGGTCGCCCGTATGGCAGGGGCGGCAATTGCGAAACTCGGGGTAGGCTTCCGGGTTTTTTTCCGCCCGCATACTGTGGCAGCCGTAGCAGGAGCGTTCCGTGCCCTTGGCGTGAAAAGCCATAAACATGCTGTCGGGGTCGCGTTCCCTTGCGCCGGTAGTGGCGTGGCACGCGTCCCGGCAGGACGAGTAGGGGATGTTCGCCGACGTTTCATGGTGACAGTTTTTACAACTGACGCCGATGTGACGGTGCGTTGCATGGTTAAAGGTCACGCGTATCAGCGGGGATTCTCCCGCCAGTTCAATGGGGCTGTTCTTGATCTGGGCCGGAGTCTTGGAAGCCTCGGCCTGAGCGCTGGCGACCCACAACAGGGTCAGCACTACCAAAATCATCGCCGAATATTTCATATCTTCCTCCTCAAAACAGGTCTATTTTGAGACATTCCAGGAGCTGTTTGCAATAGTTTTCCGGGAAGGCTCCGTCTCCCCAGATCCCTCCGGCAGGGGACATCTTTATTGAGATAAGTTCGCCTTTACTATGTAAAGGACGAACGGCCCTGCACCCACAATTTTCCGAAAAGCGGCTTTGTCGCTTTTCGAGGTCGGGGGGCAAGGGGCCTGAGGCCCCTTGCGGGAGTCCAGAGGGCAGAGCCCTCTGGCGGGTTTGGGGCGGAGCCCCAAGGGATACCGAGAAACAGCCTCTAAAATATATTCCAGAAAGCAGCTTTAAGCGGTCGCAAGTCTTTGCGCGCCGCCACCATATCCAGATGCATCATGCCAAGGGTCGCCGCTTCAAGATTTGGCGTGAATTCGCATTCGCGCAAATCCAGGGTGGGGCAATAGCTCTTGCACTTGGTACACCAATCCAGGCGCTCGCCGTGCGAGGCACCGCTTTCACGCAATATTTCAATAACACCGGTGCCTTCCTCCCCGCAGGAGGGGCAGGCTCCGCGGCGAAACTTCCAGTCCGCACCGCAAAGGCCGCAGTGCAGATGTTTTTTCCCGCCGCCGCCAGCAAGAAAGGCGTTTTTTTCGTCTACCACCGGTTTATCCAGAAAAGCTATACTGGGAAGTGCCCCGCAAACAGGGCAGCGGCCCTGTTGCCGAGCCTCTCCTGCATCCCAGGGGGCTTCTCCGTCAATGCGCTCAATCTGCGCCGTCATGGCCCGCAGTACGGGCGAGAGAATAAAACCAGCGGCAAAGTCCAGAATAAGCGGCTCCAGCTTGTTATCTACAGCAATGCGCGCCAAAGCCTCCTGGTTGCCCGCAACAATTGCCTCGGCCAGAAGTTCGCGGCTGTCCCGTGAAGCCTCTTCGCTTGCCGGGGCCTCCATTGCGACCGGGCGCAGAAAAAAGGCCTTGAGAGCGGGCATGTGCACCTGCAGGGCCTGTAGACCCTCCAACAGGGGCAAAAGCCTTTCGGCGCTGCTGCGCAGGGGGGCGGCAGCCCCAATCAGGGCCCTTCCCTCCAGACGCGGGGCTTCTTGATCTCCCTGCGCTTTCGGCAGGGCAAGCCCGGCGGCGAAAAGCACATCCGCCAATTCTTCAACCAGTTCCGACTGCGCCGCCAGCAGGGGTTCAAAGGCCTGCAATACAGGCGCAAGAACAGGACGCCGCGCAATTACGTCCGCAATGCTTTGCGTCACTGTCCGGCCCGTATCGGGACGGGCCAACGCCGCTGATGATCCCATTGATGCTCCATAAGGGTTTGTTCATTGTAACGATTCGCCTGCCAGAGGGCTCTGCCCTCCTGACTTTTGCCAGAGGGCTCCGCCCTCTGGACTCTTGCCAGGGGCTCCGCCCCTGGACCCCGCAAGGGGACCAGTCCCCTTGAGCCCTTATCCCGAAAAGCGGCAAAGCCGCTTTTCGGAGATTGCGGGTGCAGGGGGCCACGCCCCCTGCCGGAGGGGTTCGGGGAGGCAGAGCCTCCCCGGAAGATGCAACAGGCTCTCCTAGAGAAAGGCAGCATACTCGTGGTAATGTTCCTTTTCTTCCGCGAGCAGGTACACAACATTCACATCCCTGACATCGGCCAAAAAGGCTTTGGGGAAACGCCGTTTAACGCTCTCCAGGCGTTTTTGCGCCAAGGCCAGAATTTCTTCCCGTTCGCCAAAGACCATGGTCCCGGTAGGGCAGGTTTTGACGCAAATGGGCTGCATGCCCTTGGCGATGCGGTCAGCGCACATGTCGCATTTGGTCAGGCGCTTCGTTTTGGGGTCGAGGCGGGGAATGTTGTAGGGGCAGGCGTTGATGACGGCCTGTGCGTTTTTGGGGCCGAGTTCGGCTGATTTTTCCGTAACCAGAACAGCGCCGGACTTGGAGTCTTTAATGATGGCCCCGGGTACGGCCCTGTCGGCAACGTCCTTGCACAGGGGGATGGTACAGTGGCGGCATTGATCCGGAAAAAAGTTCCAGACCACGGCACCGTATTCATCCAGATGCTCATGGAAGCGGACGATTTTGTAGTTGTAGGGGTTCAGATCCGGGGGGTTTTGATGCGAGCCGCGCTGCTTGGTGTCATTCGCGGGCAGATCCTTCCATTCCTTGCAGGCTACCTGGCAGCCCCGGCAGGCCGTGCACCGTGTGGTATCTATTAAAAAAGATTTCGGCATAGTTGTGCTCCTTGACGAAAGCGCGCCCACCCCGCAGAGCGGGCGCGCCTCAGGCGTCTCAGCCTATTTCGGTCAGTGTGTCGGCCTTATGCAAATTGACGCAGCAAGCTTTGGCTTCCGGGATGGTGGTATTGGGATCGCATGCCCCAATCGTCAGCCTGTTGGTGGAGTCGCCGCACTTGGGCGTGGTCCAGCCGTAAGCGAAGGGCATACCGATCAAATGCACGGTTTTGCCCATGACGGTAAAGGGGCGAATCCGGATAGTCACCATGGCGATAGCTTCCACTCTGCCCCGGGCGCTTTCGACAATGACGCCGTCGCCGTTCTGGATGCCTTTTTCCCTGGCCAGCTCATGGCTCATTTCAACATAGAGCTGAGGTTCGGTTTCCAGCAGGTTGGGTACATTGCGCGTTTCGCCGCCGCCGCACCAGTGTTCGGTAAGGCTGTATGTGGTGAGCACAATGGGATAGCGCGGATCAGCCGGCGGGGCCACCTGATCCATGTCCGAGCTATGGAACTTGTAGACCGGGCTACTGAGCTGTTTAGAGAAGACGTGGCTGCTCAAGGGCGTTTCCGCAGGCTCGTAGTGTTCGGGCAGGGGGCCATCCGCAGGACCCGAGGCAAAGAAGCCGCCATGACCGTCTTTCATCATGATGAAGGGCAGCTTGCCTTTTTCCTTGTCAGCCATCGGCGGCCAGGGGCCATCGGGCACGTCCCCGGTCCATTTGCCGTTTTCCCAGGCAATAACGGCCCGTTCGGGATTCCAGGGTTTGCCGTTTTCATCCACCGAGGCGCGGTTGTACAAAATGCGCCGGTTCACGGGCCAGCACCACGACCAGTTCGGGTACAGGCCGATGGCCGCCTGCATGGGAGTTTGGGTGGTATCGCGGCGTTTGGACTTGTTGCCCTCTTCTTCGGTGTAGCTGCCAGCGTAAACCCAGTTCAGGGAGGAGGTGGAGCCGTCTGCCGTGAGCGCGCCAAAGGCGGGCACAAGCTGACCGCGCTTGTAGGTTTTATCTCCCACCTTGGTGTCTGCCCAGAAGAAGCCGTTGATGCGCTTGGTCCATTCATCGGCCTTGAATTTTTCGGTCCAGTGCATCTTGAGTATCGGCTCGGGCAGAACGCCGCCCTCGGCTGTGTAGAGCGCGCGTATTTTATTGAACAGGGGCACGAAGATGTCGGCGAAGTTGCGGGCCTCGCCAGCGGGCTTCACTCCCTGGTCGAACCATTGCAGCCAGCGGCCGCTGTTGCTGATGGTACCTTCTTTTTCAATGCGGTGGGCCGAAGGCAGCAGGAAAACCTCGGTTTTCTGGCTTTTGGGGTCAGAGCCCGGCCGTTGCCAGTTATCCGTTGTTTCCGAATGGTGCAGTTCCGAACAGACCAGCCAGTCCAGCTTGTCCAGGGCCGCGCGCATCTTATTGGTGTTGGGGAAGCTGTTCATGGGGTTCACGCCGAAGATGAAGCCGCCTTCAAGCTTGCCGTGGTACATCTTGTCCATGACGTACATGTAGGAATAGTCCTGGCCCGGTTCCAGCTTGGGCAGGTAGGCGTAGCAGAAGTCGTTTTCCGGCGTGGCCGCATCGCCGAACCAGCCCTTGAGCAGGCTGGTCATGTACTTGGGCCGGTTACTCCACCAGTTGGCGCTGTTTTTCAGCGCTGTCACAGGCGTATTGGCCTTGTTGTACTCGGCCAGGGTTTGCCAGGACGCATTCGGCGTGGCGTGGTAGCCCGGCAGGTTGTTGTACAAAAGGGCGTGGTCTGTGGAGCCCTGCACATTGGGCTCGCCGCGCAGGGCGTTGATGCCGCCCCCGGCCACGCCGATATTGCCCAGCAGAAGCTGGATGAGCGCGGAACAGCGAATGTTCTGCACGCCCACGGTATGCTGGGTCCAGCCCAGGGCGTACATGATGGTGCCCGCCTTGTCCGGCTTGCCGGTGGCGCAGAAACGGTCATAGACCTTCAGGAGGTTGTCCTGCGAAACGCCGGTGATGTCAGAGACGTTTTTAAGCGTATAGCGCGAGTAATGCTTGCGCATCAGGTTGATGACGCAGCGCTCGTTTTTGAAGCTGGGGTCGATGACCGGGCCACCGTCAGGGCCTGTTTCCATGGCCCACATGCTTTTATCGTAGCGGCGGGCCGCTGCGTTAAAGCCGCTGAAAAGGCCGTCGTTAAAGGCGTAGTTCTTGCCCACGACAAAGGCCGCGTTGGTGTATTTTTCCACATATTCCTTGAAATAGAGTTCCTTTTCAAGGATGTGGTTGATCATGCCGCCAAGAAAGGCGATGTCCGTGCCTGAGCGAAGGGGTACATGGAAATCGCAACGGGCCGAGGTACGGGAGAACTTGGGGTCAACGTGCATGAGCGCCGCGCCCCTGTCTTTTGCCCGCATCACCCATTTAAAGGCAACGGGATGGTGTTCTGCGGCATTGCTGCCGATAATAAGCACTGCATCGGAATTTTGAATGTCGATCCAGTGGTTGGTCATTGCGCCGCGTCCGAACGACTCTGCCAGAGCCGCAACAGTGGGGCTGTGTCAGACCCGGGCCTGGTGGTCCATATGGACCACGCCCAGGCCGCGCATGGCTTGATGGATGACCGCGCATTCCTCGTTAGAAGCGTGTGAGGTGCCCATCATGAAAATGTTCTCCAGACGGTTGACCGTCCGGCCCTTTTCGTCTTTGAGAATGATGTTTTTATCGCGAGCGTTCTTTACTTTGCGGGCTATCTGATTCAGCGTCCAGTCCCAGTCCTTTTCTTCCCAGCGATCGCTGTAGGGCGCGCGGTACAGGGGCTTTTGCAGACGGTGATGGCTGCTGTACATGCTGAACAGCGCCGCGCCTTTGGCGCAGAGTGCGCCTTCGCTGACCGGAAAATCCGGATCTCCTTCGGTGGAAACGAGCGCGCCATCGCGCACGTAGGCGATGACCTGACAGCAAACGGAACAGAAGGGACAGACACTGATTACTTCTTTGGCGCCTTCGATCTTAATAGCGCCGGCAAAGGCCTGCGCTTCCTTGAGATCGAAGCCCAATTGCCCCAGCGAGAGACAGATAACTCCCGCACTGAGGCCCTTGAGGAAACTCCGCCGAGTTTTTTTCATAAGACGTCTCCTTGGTTTTGTCTGTAAGCATACGGCAGGAAGGCCGACAGGCCTTTCCGCAAAAAACCGTTTTTGACGCAGGAATACCGAAAAAGATGCGCGTGAGACACGAAACTATGAATGGGCGTGAGGATATCAACAAAAAAACACCAGGGCAAGGGTAAATCGGGGAATTTGGCACAGGGCTGTTCTGTTAAATTCCTTATCGTGCATCTTGGATGTGAAAATATGGATCTGTGGCAATAAACTGCCATACAAGGGTATATTTTCAGTTAAAAATAGTGTATGGCAAAGGAAAGAACAGGAGCTTCTATGCCCATACACATCCAGCGCATCAGGAAAAAAAGTATTTTTTTCATGATGGAACAAAGTATGCAGCGCTTTTTTATATATTGAAAAAATGCTTTATAATGCAATATAAAATGCTTGATGTGTTGTATATTTGTTTTAAGTTCCGGAAAATACGGTGTGAGTTAACATAGAGAGAGCATTTTTTCGCTGCCATTTCCTCGTATTTTTAACACTTGACAATATATAAACTGATTTAAGATATGATATCAATTATTATTATATTTATAAATAGCAGTAGTATGAAATAAAAATGCGCTACTGTCGAAACATATACTGATAAGTATATCACAAGGAGTATGTATATGAGCGGATCGCATCAGGTTATCGCATGGGATGAAAAATTTGAACTGGGAAATGAGCTTATCGATCATCAGCATAAAACACTGTTTGAGCTCGTAAATAATCTTTCAAGCGCTTGTGAGGATGGAAGCGATGTTGAAAAACTTGATGAAACTTTAAGCTTTCTTGTAAATTATACAGTAAAGCACTTCTCTGATGAAGAAGAACTTCAGGTAAAATATAAATATCCTGGCTATGAGGCGCACAAGAAAATTCATGATGATTTTAAAATGACTGTATCATCTCTTGTATCAGACTTTCACAAGAGCGGTTCCTCAACAGAATTGAGTAAGAATGTGAATACCATTGTAATTCAGTGGCTTGTTAAACATATTTTGGGGGAAGACCGAAAAATAGGCTATTATCTCTATGGAGACAGGAAATAGCGGCATGCGGGCAGGAGTCGGATACAGTGATATCCCTGACAGCATCGCTGCCGGAAAACAGGCTGCGGAAAACGCTGTAGGCATGGCGGGCAGAGGCGAGCCCTGCGATATTGTTTTTTTGTTCTGCACGGCCCGGCACGACCAGCAGCGCCTGCGCGAGGCTGTGGCCTCGGTAGTCGGGGAGGGCGTTCCCATATACGGCGGCGGGGCCGTGGGCGCTATCACGAATGAGGCCTACGGCTATGCCGGGGATCAGGTGGGCATAGCCTGCCTCTGGCTTGAGGGCTCACGCTGCGCTGCGCTTTTGGACGGCGGCCTTTCGAGCGGTGAAGAGGGTGCGGGTTTCAGGCTGGGACGGGAACTGGCGCGCTTGGGAGCGGTACCGGATTCAGCCGTGATGCTGCTCTATAACAGCGTGCACCATGAAGAAGCCGGAATGCGCATGCTGATGGCCACCTGGATTATGCAGGGGCTGGAAAAGGCCCTCGGTTTTCTGCCCGCCATATACGGGGCCGGAATGATGAGCGATCATACGGCCAGCCCTGCCGGGCAGTACATAGGCCGGGATGCGTCCATGAAGGATGAGCACTACGCCATGGCCTTCATGTTCAGCGAAGACATTCACATTGACAGCGTCATCATGCACGGCTGCCGCCCGGCCTCCCCCTATTACACCGTCACCAGGGCGGAAGGCCCCGTGCTCCTGGAGATCAACCACAGACCGGCCCTGAGCTTTATGGAAGAATTGCTGGGACCATCGCTCAAGCCGGAGGAATATCCCTTTTTCCTGCTTTTTGGCATCAATCACGGAGAACGCTCGGGCGAGTATGATGAAAGCAACTATGCCAGCCGCCTCTGCCTTGGCATTGACCGCGAGCGTAGCGGCATCGTGATGTTTGAGCCGGATATGGTTGCGGGTACGGAATTTCAGGTGATGAATCGCTCCTTTGATCTGGGGTATATGAGGCCCAAAATCGAATCGCTCTTCGAAGGGCTGGAAGGCCGGGAAGCCGTGTTCGGCATGTATTTTGACTGCGCGGGCCGTTGCGCGGGCTTTGGCGGCACGGACATGGAGGATGCCCTGGTTCTGCAACAAACTGTGGCCGGGCGCGTGCCGCTTCTTGGCATATACACAGGCGTTGAAATAGCGCCCATTGCCGGACGGTCCAGAGGTTTGGATGTAACAGGCGTGTTCTGTCTCTTTTCGCAGGGAAGAAAGAAAGCTTCCGTAAAGCCGGGGGGCGCAGCGTCCAAAGCCGTAGGGAAAAAGCCAAGGCAAAGCCAGAGGCAGCTCCTTGAGGCCATGCAGAAACTCTGTGAGCGCAATATGCGCAAAATGCTGGAGTTGGACTCCCGCTCTATCCAGTTGCGCTACGAGTTGGAACTCAAGCGTCGGGGCTTTCGCCTGCTTGCCGAACTGGCCCTTGCCCTGCGGCAGGAAAAAAACGACAAGAGCCTGTTCTCCCAGATGGCCGAGCGCATCAACGCCACCCTGAACATGCAAAAAACCCTCGTTTTTCTGGCTGACGAAAGCGGAAGCTTCTCCCCTGTGGTACTGCGGGGCTTTTCTCTGGAAGAGCGGGAATTTCTGGCCACCAGGGTCTTTGAAATTCCGCAGGACTTGCTGCTGCATCCGCTTGTGGTGACTGCCGAAGACAGCCCCGAGCGTTTCGCTGCCCTGCGCGCGGCCTGCAATCTTCCCTTTTTCGCCGCATCGCCCGTCTTGTTGCAGGGCAAGACAGTGGCCCTGCTGCTGACCGGACGCACGCAAGAGGTCCAGCCCTATCTTCCCCGCCTCGGGCGGGGCGATCTGGAAATTCTCCAGGCCATAGGGGAATTGCTCGGTTCCGTGCTGATACGCCGCCGTCTGTCCGATATTACCTTCAAGGCGGAAACCGACAGCCTGACCGGCCTTTGGAACCGGGCCGCCTTTCAGCGCATGGTGGAAGATTATCTTGGCACCGGGCGGAAAAGGGCCGGGGCCTTTATGGTGATTGACGTGGATTATTTTAAGACGGTCAATGACAGGTACGGACACATCGTGGGCGATGCGGCCCTGGTGGCTTGCGCCGAAGCCATGCAGCGCGTGCTTCGGAATACGGATATTATTTGCAGGCAGGGCGGCGATGAGTTTACGGTATTTTGCCGGGGCATCAAAGAGCGCAGATTCGCCGTAAAAAAGGCGGCCCAGATTCAGGAGGCCTGGCAGAAAATCATCCCCACCGAAGGCTCGCGCCACATAACGGCCAGCATCGGCATAGCCCTGGCCCCCCAGCACGGCGCTTCCTTTCAGGAACTCTACCTCAATGCGGATGCGGCCATGTATAAAGCGAAAAAACGCGGCCGGGACTGCCATGTGTGTTGCGGCGACCCAGCCTTGCATTAGGAAAGGGGGGAAAATTGCGGGTGCAGGGGGCGTGGCCCCCTGCCAGGGGGTCTGGGGGACAGAGTCCCCCAGCTAAAAACAGCACCTTGTGCCGGGAGAGTTTGAGAGGGCTTTCGCCCTCTCAAGAGTTTTACTCACCCCTAGCTGACAATATCCACAAGAAGCGGATCATTCTCCAGATCTTCCAGGAACTTGTCCGGGCGTTCCTTTTGCTCGGGGACCACGATTTCCGAGTGCACGTATTCGCGGTACCCTGTGCCTGCCGGAATGAGGCGACCGACAATGACGTTTTCCTTGAGGCCGCGCAGGGCATCGGACTTGCCGCGCAGGGCCGCTTCGGTCAGCACCTTGGTCGTTTCCTGGAAAGAGGCGGCTGAGATGAAGCTGGATGTGGTGAGCGAGGCCTGGGTAATGCCCAGTACCAAGGGCTCGGCCGTGGCCGGGCTGCGCCCTTCGGCAGAGGCTTTGGCGTTCTCATCCTTGAATTCCTGCTTGTCCACCTGTTCGCCCACCAGGAAACTGGTCTGGCCCGGATCGAGCACCTGCACCTTGCGCAGCATCTGGCGCACGATCACTTCAATGTGCTTGTCGTCAATACCCACGCCCTGGAAGCGGTATACGTCCTGAATTTCATCCACCAGATAGGCGGCCAGGAACTTTTCGCCCTTGGTGCGCAGAATATCGTGCAGTTCGGGGTGCCCTTCGGTCAGAAGTTCCCCGGCTTCCACAAAGTCGCCATCGCCCACGGTAATGTGTTTGCCCTTGGGTACCAGGTACTCCCTGACCTCGCCCGCTTCCGGGGTGACGATCAGCTTGCGCTTGCCCTTGGCTTCCCCGGCAAAGGATACCGTACCATCGATTTCGGACACCACGGCCATATCTTTGGGTTTGCGCACTTCAAAGAGTTCCGCGACTCGGGGAAGACCGCCCACGATATCCTTTGTCTTTGAAGACTCGCGCGGCTTTCTGGCCAGGATGTCGCCAGCCAGAATGTTCTGGCCGTTTTTGACCATGAGCAGCGCGCCCACGGGCAGGGGGTAGGTGGCCGGAATGGTCGAGCCGGGCCGGGTTTTCACATCGCCGTTTTCATCGCATACGGAAATGGACGGGCGGTAGTTGGTGGTTCTGTATTCGATAATGCTCTGGGTGGCCATGTGCGTGGCTTCGTCCACCTTCTCCTGGTAGGTTTTGCCGTCCAGAATGTCGGTGAATTTGATGATGCCGTCCACTTCGGAAACAAAGGGTTCGTTGAAGGGGTCCCATTCGGCGATGAGCGCGCCCTTTTTGACTTCCTCGTTTTCCTTGACCACCAGTTTGGAGCCGTTGGGCAGAATGTACTTTTCCCGTTCGCGGCCCTGGTCGTCCACAATGCTGACCTGACCGCTCTTGCCAAGCACCATGCTCTGGCCCTCGCGGCCCTGCACGGCCTTGACCCGGGAGAAGATCACCCGGCCCGTGTGCTGGGCCGTGATGTTTGAGCGCTCGATTTCGCGCGAGGCCGTACCCCCGATGTGGAAGGTGCGCATGGTGAGCTGCGTGCCCGGTTCGCCGATGGACTGGGCCGCGATGATGCCGACGGTTTCGCCGATGTTCACCATGTGCCCGCGGGCCAGATCCCGACCATAGCAGAGCGAGCATATGCCGCGTTCCGATTGGCAGGTCAGGGCCGAGCGCATGGTCAGGGAGTTGATGCCCACCTCGTCCAGCACTTTGGCCACATGTTCGTCCACCAGGGTGTTGGCCGGGTAGAGCAGTTCATTCGTTTCCGGGTGAAAGACCGGGTACAGGGTCACCCGACCGAGCACGCGCTCGGCGAGGCGCATCTTGATTTCGCCGCCCTTGACCAGGTGGGTGAGCTCAATGCCGTCAACCGTGCCGCAGTCGTTTTCACTGATGATGACATCCTGCACAACATCGACCAGGCGGCGGGTCAGATAGCCGGAGTTGGCCGTTTTCAGGGCCGTGTCCGCAAGACCTTTGCGCGCGCCGTGCGTGGAGTTGAAGTACTGGGATACGTCCAGACCTTCACGGAAGCTGGAGGTGATGGGCGTTTCGATGATTTCGCCGGAGGGTTTGGCCATCAGGCCGCGCATACCTGCGAGCTGGCGCATCTGGTCCTGGTTGCCTCGGGCACCCGAAGTGGACATCATGTAGATCGGGTTGAAGCTTTGATTGAGCTTCTGTTCTCCGGTCTTTTCATTAACCACCACATCGTTCGAGATGGCCCGGATCATTTCTGCAGAAACGTCCTGCGTGGCCTTGGTCCAAACGTCCACCACCTTGTTGTACTTTTCCGTACGGGTGATGATACCGTCCCGGTATTGCACTTCGATATCGTCAACTTCGGCCTTGGCCGTCTCAATGATACCCTTTTTGGCGTCCGGAATTTTCAGATCCTTCACGCCGATGGTCACCCCGGCGCGGGTGGCGTATTCGTAGCCGAGATCCTTAAGGCGGTCGCAGAGAATGACCGTGGCCTTGGTGCCAGCATCGCGGTAGGCGCTGCCCACCAGACGGGCGATATTCTTTTTGGTCAGCACGCAGTTGACGTGCTCAAAGGGAATATCTCTGGGCAAAATGTCGCGCACCAAAATGCGGCCCGGGGTGGACTCCAGAAGCTCCCCGTTGATGCGCACCTTGATTTTGGCGTGCAGGGCCACTTCTCCGGCGTCATAGGCTGCGATGACCTCCCAGGGGGCGCAGAAGGTTTTACCTTCGCCCTTTTCAAAGTCACGGTCCACTGTCATATAATAGAGGCCGAGCACTATGTCCTGGCTGGGCACGATAACAGGGCTGCCGTTGGCCGGGGAGAGAATGTTGTTGGTGCTCATCATGAGCACCCGGCATTCGATCTGCGCTTCCAGGGAAAGCGGCAGGTGCACGGCCATCTGGTCGCCGTCAAAGTCCGCGTTNNGTCGCCGTCAAAGTCGGCGTTATAGGCCGAACAGACCAGGGGGTGCAGTTGGATGGCCTTGCCTTCTACCAGCAGGGGCTCAAAGGCCTGAATGCCGAGGCGGTGCAGGGTGGGGGCGCGGTTGAGCATGATGGGGTATTCGCGCACCACGTCTTCCAGAATATCCCAGACCACCAGTTCTTCGCGCTCCACCATTTTCTTCGCGCTTTTGATAGTGGAGGCCAGGCCCCGTTCTTCCAGCTTGGCGTAAATGAAGGGCTTGAACAGTTCCAGGGCCATCTTTTTGGGCAGGCCGCATTGGTGGAGCTTGAGCTTCGGGCCGACCACGATAACCGAACGGCCGGAATAGTCCACGCGCTTGCCGAGCAGGTTCTGACGAAAACGCCCCTGCTTGCCCTTGATCATGTCGGACAGGGATTTCAGCGGGCGGCCATTGGTGCCGGTAATGGCCCGGCCCCGGCGACCATTGTCGAAGAGCGCGTCCACGGCTTCTTGCAGCATGCGCTTTTCGTTGCGGATGATGATGTCCGGCGCGCCGAGTTCCATCAGGCGCTTCAAACGGTTGTTGCGGTTGATCACCCGGCGGTACAAATCGTTCAGGTCGCTGGTGGCAAAGCGCCCGCCATCCAGGGG
>DBDO01000061.1:0-9747 GCA_002293605.1 Desulfovibrionaceae bacterium UBA930 | reverse complement strand
TTGCCGGACTCAAGAAAGGCCTCCACGATTTTCAGGCGCTTGGTCAGCTTTTTCTTCTTGGTCTGGGAGCGGGTGGCCTGAGACTCTTCACGCAGGTTCGCGCGCAGTTCCTCAAGGTTGATCTCCTCAAGCAGGGAGCGCACGGCCTCGGCACCCATGCCCACGGTCAGGCTTTCTTCCCCGTAGTGGTCGAGTACCTGCAAGAACTGATCTTCGGAAATAACCTGGAGTTTTTGCAGATTGGTGCTGCCCGGATCAAGCACGATATAGGAGTCGAAATAGAGCACCTTTTCCAGATCGGCCATGGTGATGTCCAGCAGGGTACCGATTTTGGAGGGCAGGGTCTTCAGAAACCAGATATGCGCGACAGGCGCGGCCAGTTCGATATGGCCCATGCGCTCGCGCCGCACCTTGGAGGCGATGACTTCAACGCCGCATTTTTCGCAGACAATGCCGCGGTGCTTCATGCGCTTGTATTTGCCGCAGTTGCACTCGTAGTCTTTGACCGGGCCGAAGATTTTGGCGCAGAAAAGGCCGTCCCGCTCCGGCTTGAAGGTGCGGTAGTTGATGGTTTCCGGCTTTTTGACCTCGCCGTAAGACCATTCGCGGATGGATTCGGGCGCGGCTATGGAAACCTGAATGGATTTCAGGTTCTTTATGTTGGAAACAGTGGCCGAAGAGCCTCTGACTGTAAAAAGATCATCCAGTGTCATGCTGGTACCTGCCTGTGTATCTAAGGGGATTGGGGAGGCGGGGCCTCCCCAAAATGCTGCGCTTATTCGTCGTCTTCGCCGCTGTCGATGGCCTCGCCCATGGGGACGATCTCGTCGGTCAGGGCCAGGAGGTTTTCACCGTCCTCTTCCTCATCCCGCACATCCGCGAAGACCTCTTCGATGTCTTCGCGCCGGGCAGCCCGTTCGGCCACCGGATCGCGGAATTCATCGGCCTCATTATGGATGTAAAGGCCGCCGCGCTTGGGCCGCTTTTTGCCTTCTTCCTGGTGCAGGGTCACGTCAAGGCCGAGGCTCATGAGTTCCTTGACCAGAACGTTAAAGGATTCGGGCAGACCGGCTTCGAGGAAGTTTTCTCCCTTGACGATCTTTTCATACATCTTGACCCGCCCGGCCACGTCATCCGACTTGACCGTGAGGAACTCCTGCAACAGGTAGGCCGCGCCATAGGCTTCCAGGGCCCAGACTTCCATTTCCCCGAGGCGCTGGCCGCCGAACTGGGCCTTGCCGCCCAGCGGCTGCTGGGTCACCAGGGAGTAGGGGCCGGTGGAGCGGGCGTGGATTTTTTCGTCAACCAGGTGGTGGAGCTTGAGCATGTACATAACGCCCGTGGTCACCTTGTTGTGGAAGGGCTCTCCCGTACGGCCATCGTAGAGTGTGGTCTTGCCGTCATCGGGAAGCCCGGCCTTGGACAGCCAGCCCCAGATTTCGTCTTCCGTGGCACCATCGAAGACCGGGGTCTTGGTGACGATGCCGCCTCGCAGGGCCTTAACCGCGTCACGAAATTCCTCGTCCGTCAGGGAATCCACAAGGGCAGAGGTGGCTTTGCTGTCAAAGACCTCCTTGACCCGCTTGCGCAAATCAGCCGTGGCGCTGCCGAGTTGGGCGTAGAGCTGTTCGCCCAGTTCCTTGGCGGCCCATCCCAGGTGCGTTTCCATAATCTGCCCGATATTCATACGGGAGGGAACGCCCAGGGGGTTGAGCACGATGTCCACGGGGCGGCCATTGGCGAAAAAGGGCATGTCCTCAATAGGAAGGATGCAGGAAACAACACCCTTGTTCCCGTGACGGCCGGCCATTTTGTCGCCCACGTTCAGCTTGCGCTTTACCGCGACATAGACCTTGACCATTTTGATTACGCCAGGGGGCAGGTCATCGCCTTCGGTTACCTTGCCGCGCTTGGAATCGTAAATGCCCTTGATGAATTCGAGCTGGCGTTCGTAGTCTTCAAGAACAGCCGTGATTTCATCGTTGATTTCCTTGCTTTTGAAGAGCCCTGCGAATTTCTTGACCGGCAGTTCGGCAAGCAGTTCAAGGGCGGGCACGCTTCCGGCTTCGGCCAGCACTTCGCCCTTCTTCTTGCCCGCGATATTAACGGCGATCTGCTTGCCCGCAACCATGTCCATGAGGCGTTCACGCGTGGAATTGGCAAGGGCCCCGGCGTGGTCGGCTTCCTTGCGGTCCAGCCCGGCCAGTTCGTGATCCTCAATGGCGCGCGTGCGGTCATCCTTTTCGCCGGAGCGGCGGTTGAACACCTTGACTTCGATCACCGTGCCCTCAATGCCCGGCGGCACCTTGAGCGAGGTGTTCTTCACGTCACGGGCCTTGTCGCCGAATATGGCGCGCAGCAGCTTTTCTTCCGGCGTCAACTGTGTTTCGCCCTTGGGCGTGATCTTGCCGACCAGGATGTCATCCGGTTTGACGTTCGCGCCGATGCGGATAATGCCGCTGCCATCGAGATTGCGCAGCATGTCTTCACCCACGTTGGGAATATCCCGGGTGATTTCTTCCGGCCCGAGCTTGGTATCACGGGCCACGACTTCAAATTCCTCGATATGCACGGAGGTGAAGGTGTCTTCCTTCACGCAGCGCTCGGAGATAAGGATGGAGTCTTCGAAGTTGAATCCGCACCAGGGCATGAAGGCCACGGTGAGGTTTTTGCCGAGCGCCAGTTCCCCGCCCTCAATGCCGGGACCATCGGCCAGCACATCGCCCTTTTTCACCGCCTGGCCGGGCTGGCAGGAGGGACGCTGGCCAAAGCAGGAGTTCTGGTTCGACTTGTGGTATTTTTGCAGAATATAGGAACGCACGCCGCCGCTTTCCGGGCAGACGGCAGGGGGGTAGCTGACAATGATGCGGTCCGCATCGGCGTAGCGTACAACGCCATCGGCCTCGGCCAGGATGCAGGCCCCGGAATCCTGGGCCACATCGCGTTCCATGCCGGTGCCCACCAGGGGTTTAGCGCTGCGCAGCAAAGGCACGGCCTGACGCTGCATGTTGGAACCCATGAGCGCGCGGTTGGCGTCGTCATGTTCGAGAAAGGGGATGAGGGCCGCAGAAATGGAGACCATCTGGCTCGGCGAGATGTCGATCAGGGTCACATCGCCCTTGGGGCTGTTCATGACATCGCCGTGCATACGGGCCGTAACGAACTCGTCCGTGAGCCTGTCATCCTTGTCCATGGAGGCGTTGGCCTGGGCGATGACCTCGTTTGTCTCGCGCGAGGCGTCCAGATAGAGCACCTCGTCAGTGACCTTGGCGTTTTTGACAACGCGGTAGGGCGTTTCGATGAAGCCGAAATCATTGACCCTGGCATAGGTGGTCAGGGACACGATCAGGCCGATGTTCGGGCCTTCCGGCGTTTCAATGGGGCAGATGCGGCCATAGTGCGAGGTGTGCACGTCGCGCACTTCAAAGCCCGCCCGCTCGCGGGTCAGGCCGCCGGGGCCGAGCGCGGAAAGACGGCGCTTGTGCGTCACTTCGGAAAGCGAGTTTGTCTGGTCCATGAACTGGGAGAGCTGCGAGGTGCCGAAAAACTCCTTGAGCACGGCGGTTACCGGCTTGGGGTTGATCAGATCGTGCGGCATCAGGGTGCCGACTTCCTGCAGACTCATGCGCTCCTTGATGGCGCGCTCCATGCGCACCAGACCGATGCGGTACTGGTTTTCCACCAGTTCACCTACAGGACGCACCCGGCGGTTGCCGAGGTGGTCGATATCATCGGCCGGGCCGTGCGTGTCCTTAAGCTGGGCCAGAATCTTGATGGCGGTCAGGATGTCGTTGTCCGTGAGCACGCGCAGGTCTGAGGCCTCTTTCAGGTCAAGGCGCTGGTTCAGTTTGTAGCGGCCCACTGGAGAGAGATCATAATAATCGGACGAGCGGAAGAGGTTGTCAAAAAAACTGGCCGCGATTTCCGGAGTGGGCGGGGAACTGGGGCGCAGGCGGCGGTAGATCTCCACCTGGGCGCTTTCCTGGTTGATTGTCTTATCCATGACCAGGGTGTCGCGGATGGAGGAGGAGGTCTCCGTGCCGCGCGTGTGCAGAATGGGAACGCGCTTAACGCCCGCTTCGCGCAGGGCCTCAATAAGGCCCGCAGTCACCTCTCCGGCGGCTTCGGCCAGCACTTCGCCCGTGGCTTCATTGACGAGGTCATCGGCCAGAAAGAGGCCTTCCAGCGATTCCGGCGCTACCGGAATGGCACTGAGGCCCGCCTCGCAGATAAGACGCCAGGCCCGTTTGGTGATGGGCTTGCCTTCCTTGACGATGACATTGCCCTCTTTGTCCGCGATATCCGCAAAGGCGTTGTCTTTGCGGTACAGATCCTTGGAAACGTCCCAGCTGACCGTACCGTCCGCTTCAAGATTGTAGTATTCCGTTTTATAAAAAGCGCGCAGAATCTCCACGCCGCTCATGCCCATGGCCTTAAACAGCACGGTGGCGGGCATTTTGCGGCGGCGGTCTATGCGCACATAGAGGATGTCCTTGTGGTCGTAGTCAAAATCCAGCCAGCTGCCGCGCATGGGGATAATGCGGCAGGAGTAGAGCACCTTCCGGCTGGAATGGGTCTTGCCCGAATCGTGCTCGAAAATAATGCCTGGGGAGCGCTGCAACTGGTTGACGATAACGCGCTCGGTGCCGTTGATGATAAAGGTGCCTTTTTCGGTCATCAGGGGCAGGGTGCCGAAATAAATGTCCTGCTCCTTGATGTCGCGGATGGTGCGGCTGGCCGTTTCTTCATCCACATCGTAGACCACGAGCCGCACCTTGATGCGGATGGGGGCCTCGTAGGTCAGGCCCTTGCTGATGCATTCGGCCTGATCGTACTTGGGCTCGCCGATTTCGTAGCTGACGAACTCAAGGCTTGCGGTGCGGTTGAAATCCTCAATGGGGAACACTGATCGGAAAACGCCTTCCAGGCCCTCCAGGGGGCTGCGTTCCGGGGCGCCTTCCTGCAAGAATTTTTTGTAGGAATCGACCTGAAGGTTGAGCAGGTGGGGGGTGGGAAGGGTTACGTCGATCTTGCCGAATTTTTTGGTAAGTTGGGCCATTAATGTACCTCAAGGTGTGGAAACGACGGTTTCTTGCTAGTGAAACGCAAAGTCACGGAGCAGAGGCTGTGCAAAAGGCACGCGGCTTAAAGCCTGCCATGTCCGGCAAAAAATCGCGTTTGGGTAATGGGCTCGCCCATGCTGCGCGCGCCGCACAAACGACAAAACGCCAGCCAGGACCGCTAAAAAAGCGGTTCCGGCCTGGCCTTGTATTTCCTATGCGCGGCAACGGGTACCAGCAACGTACAGCCCAATGTGCAGCAGTGTTGATATGTTCATTCGACAAAGAAGTTATATATAAAAAATTAATTCCTCTTTGGCAAGCTTTTTTATTTTTGTGACAAAAAAACAGGATCGAAAGACTCGGATTTCACGTCCGGCAAGACCTTTGTGTGAATGGCACCTGCAAAGACGGCCCAAGGAAGCACGGATTCATGGGCTTTGGGGAATTACTGAGTTTTTTCCTTTGGCAAGACGCGAGAGTTTTTCCCGATGGGGGCTGGACTCTTCGGTCCTGCCCCCGGAGGGAAAAACCGAGCAACATCGCCAAAGGGAAATAAATCAGTGATTCCCTAGTGGTGGTAGCCGCTGCCGGCCATAATACTCTCAGCCCTGTATATCTGCTCCAACAGAAGAACCCTGGCCAACTCGTGGGGAAAGGTCATGGGACCGAGCGCGAGTCTGTGCGCCGCGCGCGCGAGCACTTCGGGGGCCAGGCCGTAGGCTCCGCCAATGACGAAACAGGGCTTTTTTCCCGTATCAGCAAGGCGGGCGAGAAAGTCGGCAAAGGCGCGCGAAGTCATGCTTTTGCCGCCCTCATCAAGGCAGAGGCAGATATCGCCGGGTCCCAACTGGCGCAGAATGCGCGCTCCCTCCTGCTTTTTGCGTTCGGCAAGGGGCAGGGCCGGGTCTGCGTCCTTGACGATGCTTTCCTCAAGACGAAGGAAGGGGGCAAGGCGCTTTGCGTAGTGCGCGGCAGCCTCCTTCCAGTGCGGCGTTTTCAGGCGGCCAACGGTGATGATTCGGATTTCTTTCATATTCTTATGAGGAGGCGGAGTCCACGCACAAAAAGGCATGCTATCAGGGAAAGCGGAGAAAGGCAAAAAGGCGCGGCAAAGGCATATTTTTCGTGAAAAGCGCTTTTCACCATATTGCTTTTAGCGGCGTCCTGCGGGAAAATACCGGGAACGTTATTCCCGGTGAGCAATGGCTGCACGCCAGCTGCGCCGGATGCAAGGCCCCATGCCGGATCAGCACAAGAACATTCGCCTTCTCAGCCTTGATGAAGCCCGCGCGGTTCTGCTCGGGGGGGGGCTGGTGCTGTATCCAACGGAAACCCTCTATGCCCTCGGCTGCGATGCCATGAACCCGGACGCGGCAGCAGCCGTGTTTTGTCTGAAGCGGCGCTCCCTGACCCTGCCCCTGCCCGTGGTGATCGCGTCCTTGTCCATGCTGGACAGGGTGGCCCATGTCAACGCCTACGCGCGTTCCCTTATGGAGGCCTTCTGGCCCGGCCCTTTGACGATTGTTCTTCCGGCGCGCCGGGAAATGCCGGACATACTGACCGGACGGCTCAGGCGCGTGGCCGCGCGTTTTTCCCCCCATCCTGCGGCCCGGGAACTCTGCGAGGCCGCAGGCGGACCCATTGTGGCCTCCAGCGCCAATATAAGCGGTTTTCCCGCCGCCTCCCGCCGGGAGGAGATTGACCCCTTACTGGCGAGGGGAAGCGGCGGCCTCTATGCCTCCGGTCCGGAACCGGCCGGGGGGCCGCCTTCGACCGTTGTTGACTGCTTTGAAAAAAAAGGCGGCGGAGCCTTGCGTATTTTACGCAAAGGGGCGGTGCGGCGGGAGGAGCTGGAGGGGGCGGGTTTTGCCCTTGTTTAGGCCGGTTTTTCCTTTCCATATTGCACTTATCCCTGTACTCCGCTATTCTTGTAGCGAAACAGCAAGGAAGCAAGCGCCATGACAGAGGATACAGCCTGTCCGCATTGCGGCGGCACAGTGCGTGCCCATAAAAACCCCGTGCCCACGGTGGATATCGTCATCGTGCAGCCCGGCAAAGGTGTGGTGCTGGTGGAGCGGCGTTTTGCGCCCTTGGGCTGGGCTTTGCCTGGGGGCTTTGTCGACTATGGGGAGTCTGTCGAACAGGCGGCGCTTCGCGAGGCCCTTGAAGAAACCGGCCTCAGGGTGCGCTTGCAGGAACTTTTGGGCGTGTATTCCGATCCGGCGCGGGATGCGCGCTTGCACAGCATTTCAACGGTATTCATAGCGCTTGCCGACAGGGTTGAAGAAATTCGCGGAGGCGATGATGCGGCGGCAGCGGCTTTTTTTCCCCTGACGGCACTGCCTGCGCTTGCCTTTGATCACGCTTCCATTCTGGACGATTTTACGCGCAAGCATGCAAAGCGCTACGGACTTTGACGCTTTTTTCCTTTTTGCTGGCATTGCCTACGGTGTAGAGGAGGAATGTCATGGCACAGTCTGTATTTTTCGCCACTTCCGAAGTCTACCCCTTTTCCAAGAGCGGCGGGCTTGGCGATGTCATGGGGGCCCTCCCCCTGGCCATGCAGCAGAGCGGACAGCCCGCAGCGGTGATTTCGCCCTTTTACGGACGCGTGAGCACGGGCAACTATCAAATCCGGCTGACCATATCCGATCTCCCCGTGGGCTACCCCTGGGCTCCGATCACGGCCGATATTTACGAGGCCGACTATCACGGCGTGCCCTTGTATTTTATTGCCAGGGGCGAATATTTTGACCGGCGCTTTTATTATAATGATCACAAGGGCGACTATTTCGACAATGCCGAGCGCTTCATTTTTTTCTGCCGCGCCGCCATCGCCCTGATGGAGCGCCTGGGCGAGCCGCCCGCCGTGGTGCACGCCCATGACTGGCAGACCGCGCTTTTACCCGCCTATATTCACTTTCTCCGGCCTTTCCACCCTTTCTGGCGGCAAACGGCCACCATGTTCACCATCCATAACCTGGCCTTTCAAGGGCGTTTTTCCTCGCGCCTTTTTGACTCCTGCGGCCTGCCGCCCGAGGCCTGGAATATGGACGGCGTTGAGTACTACGGCGACTTTAATCTGCTCAAAAGCGGCATTGCTTACGCCGATGCGGTGACCACGGTCAGCCCGAGCTACGCGCGCGAGATTTTGACCGAAAAGTTCGGCTGCGGGCTGGATGGCATGCTGCGAAAGCGCGAACTGCACCTGTACGGCGTGCTGAACGGGGCCGACTATGTGGTCTGGGATCCTGCGAGCGACCCCTTTCTGCCCGCGAACTACAGCCTTGACAATATTGCGGGCAAGCGGATCTGCAAAAAGAAGCTGATAGAGGAGTTGGGCCTTTTGCCCAGGCTGGAAAAGCGGCCCTTGCTCGGCTTTATCGGGCGCCTTCGCGGGCAAAAGGGCATTGATCTGCTCAACAGCATCATTCCGGAACTTATGGAAATGGATGTCGGCGTTGTGGTGTTGGGCGAGGGCAATCCCGTGCACGAGGCCCGTATTCTGGAACTTATGGAAAATTACCAGGGCCGCGTTGCCGCCGTGGTGGGCTATACCGAGGACTTGGCCCACAGAATGCAGGCGGGCAGCGATATTTTTCTTATGCCTTCGCGTTATGAGCCCTGCGGTTTGACGCAGATGTACGCCTTGCGCTACGGTACGCCGCCTGTGGCAACAGCGGTAGGGGGGCTTCGCGACACAATCGAGCCCTGGCCGGGCGAGCAGGCCACGGGCTTTATTTTTGGCGACAGCAGCCCCAAAGATTTTTTGCAGGCCATCAAAGAGGCGGTCTTTCTCTGGACTGAAAGCCCCGAGGCCTGGCGCGCCATGACCTACCGGGCCATGCGCCAGGCCTTTACCTGGACGAAGTCCTGCGCGGAATATAGTGAAATTTACCGGAAGATCCGCCTGAGGTTATAAGCGCCCATGCAGAAAAAAAGCCGTCCGCTTTATATAGACCCCTTTGATTTATATCTGTTCGGCAAAGGGAAACACTGGGATGTATACCGCATTCTGGGCGCGCATCCGCATGTGGAAGGCGATACGCGCGGTTACCGTTTCGCGGTATGGGCACCGAACGCCAAAGAGGTCTTTCTGGCCGGGGAGTTCAACTACTGGGCCTGGGGGGAGATTCCCCTGTTTCCTGTGGGGAGTTCCGGAATCTGGGCCGCTTTTGTTCCGGGCATGGAGTCCGGAAGGCTCTATAAAATAGGCATTAAGGGCGCTACTGGAGAAATCGTCTATAAAACAGACCCCTTTGCCTTTGCGACCGAGTACAGGCCGGGTACGGCCTCCATTACCTGCGGCCTGGGTGCCTACCGCTGGAGCGATCAGGCCTGGATGGAGGCCCGTGAGCGGGCCGGGGCCCACCTGGACAGGCCCCTGTCCATCTATGAAGTGCATGCCGGTTCCTGGCGGCGGCACGAGGAGAACAGAATACGGCCCTTTTACACGTACAGGGAGCTGGCGGAAACCCTGGTTCCCTATGTGCAGGAGATGGGCTTTACGCATATCGAATTCATGCCCCTGGCCGAGCACCCGCTGGATCAATCCTGGGGCTATCAGACCGGCATGTATTTCGCGCCCAGTTCCCGTTTCGGCTCACCGGATGATTTGCGCCATTTGATCGACTGCTGCCATCAGGCGGGCATAGGGGTTATTCTGGACTGGGTGCCTGCGCAT
>DBDO01000053.1 GCA_002293605.1 Desulfovibrionaceae bacterium UBA930 | reverse complement strand
TGCCGATGTGCGGGACTGGCTGACTCTGGCTGAGGAAGATGGCTCCGAAGAGGCCCTGGAGAGTTTGTCTGAAGCGGTTGAGAGCTTGCGCGCGCTCCTGGAGCGGGCGGAAATGGAAATGNNNNCACGCGGGCGCGGGCGGCACCGAAGCGCAGGACTGGGCGGAAATGTTGCTGCGCATGTATCTGCGCTGGGCCGACCGGCATGCTTTTACAAGCGAGTATCTCGACTACCTGAGCGGGGACGAGGCGGGCATAAAAAGCGTCACCTTGCGCATTACCGGGGAAAATGCCTACGGCCTTTTAAAAGATGAAAAGGGCATTCACCGGCTGATTCGCATTTCGCCTTTTGACGCCTCAGGTCGGCGGCACACCTCTTTTGCCTCGGTTGACGTGCTGCCGGACGCGGGCAAGGAAATATCTATCACTATTGATGAAGGTGATTTGCGCATTGACGTGTTCCGGGCCGGAGGCTCGGGCGGCCAGCATGTGAACAAGACCAACTCTGCCGTGCGCATTACCCACTTGCCAAGCGGCATTGTTGTGCAGTGCCAGAACGAGAAATCGCAGCACAGCAACAAAGATGCGGCCATGTCCGTACTCAAGGCCCGCTTGTACGAGCGCGAGCTGCGAAAGCTGGCCGATGAAAAAAAGAACCAGTACCAGGACAAGGACGCCATTAATTTTGGCAGCCAGATCAGAACCTACACCTTGCAGCCCTACCGTCTGGTAAAAGACCACCGGACAAACGCGGAAGAAACGGATGTTGACGCCGTACTGGACGGCAATCTCGACAAACTGATACGCCATCTGCTACTATACCGTCATGCCAACAGAGCCTAAAGAAGGGCGGCAGCCGGAAAACGACATCTCAGAGAATCTGGTGGCCGACCTGACACGAGTCGCCCGGATCGTATGTACGGATCTGGGCCTTCCGCCTGACGGCGCGGAAGCGCTGGCGCTTGTTCGTGTGATCAGGGGTGTCAGGAGCAGGGACTGGGCCGCTTTCGCTTCCGCGCACGGTCTTGAGAACTGGCTTTGCATACCCTTGTGCCAGGAGCTGGGGGAATCTGTTTCCCAGCTCTTGGCCATTCAGGAAACTCTGGCCTTTCAGCGCGATCACGACCCCCTTACCGGGGTCGGCAACCGGGGCTATTTCAACCGCCGTTTCGAGTCCGAAGTAAGGCGGGCCTTGCGTTCCCGTACTGACCTCAGCATCATCTACATCGACCTCGACAATTTTAAAAGCATCAACGATGCCTACGGGCACAGTTGCGGCGATATGGTATTGCAGCGTCTGGGCAAGGTGCTCCAGACCTCTATCCGGCATTACGACCTTGCCGCCCGTATCGGGGGCGAGGAGTTCGCCGTTATTCTGCCCTCGACCACCTGCTGGTCGGGCGTTCTGCTCGGCACTCGCATTCTGGAAGCCTTCAGCAAGGAAGTGTTCACCTGGGAAGACGCCGTTTTTTCCATGACATTCTCCGGCGGGGTTTCCAGTCTGGCCCTTTTGGATGAAGACAGGCGAGACGGCGTTGAACTGCTCAAAAGCGCCGATGCCGCCCTGTACCAAGCCAAGCGCAAAGGCAAAAACAACATCACTCTTGCGGACAGCGACCGCCTTGCGAAGGATCGGGAAACCCTGGTCCAGGCTCAGGAAAAGCAGTTCCTTTTTTCCTCTATGGGGTTGGAGTAACAATAATGAGCAAAAATACAACCATAAGCCTTTCGATCCTCAGCGGCAAGGGCGGGGTCGGCAAAAGCAACCTTGCTCTCAATATATGCTATGCCTTGCACCAGATCGGGCACCCGGTGCTGCTGATCGACTGCGACATGGGCCTCGCCAATATGGACGTGCTGCTTGGCATTGCGCCGCAGCAGCATATTCAGGACATTCTGATCAATAATCTTAACCCTGCCGAGGTGCTGGTTCCCATCGGAAATCCCGGGGCCGCCCCTTTTGACCTGCTGCCCGCCAACTCGGGAATGGCCGAATTTGCAGAGCTGGATGCCGGGGCCAGGGGCATGCTGCGCGAAAAACTCAACCCCCTGGCCTCTGCCTACGACTTTCTCTGTCTTGACATTGGCGCGGGCATTTCCGCCACGGCCATCGGTTTTGCGGCCATGACCGCTTTGCGCATCGTGGTTATCACGCCGGAGCCGACCTCGCTCACCGACTCCTACGCCATGATGAAGGTGCTCTCTTCCCGCCACAGCGTTCAGGATTTTTATATTCTGGTCAATCAGGCGGAATCCTCGACTGAAGGCAGGCAGACCTATAACCGCCTCGCAGCGGCCTGCAAGCGCTTTCTTGGTTTTGCCCCGGCCTATCTTGGGGAGGTTCGCGCCGATAAGGCCGTATCCGAGGCCGTGCGCAAGCAAAAGCCGCTTATGCAGGTCTCCCCCCTGGCCCCTGCCGCCGTGGACTGCATGGCTGCCGCAAATTCGTTGCAGAGGCTGCGCGAAAACCTGCTGCGCACGGAAGAAATTTCCGCCCCTCTGAATAGTATAGTCATCCATGACTTTTAGGGAAAGGCGGAGTGCTTTGTAACTCTAAACGCTACAGAGCGCTCCGCCTTTCCCAAAGCCCACGAATCAGCCTTTCCTCAGACTGCTTTTCTATCGAAAATATCTATACGCCTTCGCAAGGCCCGCATGAGGATAAAATAAGCCCCGGCGGCACAAGATAGTTGCTAATATCGGCACTGTCATGTAAGAGAAGTATTCATGTTTCTAATAGCTGCGCATCCCGGCCTGATTTTTCCGGGCTGTTTCGGGGGAGAGCGGGGCGAGCCGAAGAGGCCCGCACTTCTATAGCAGCTTCACTTTGAGATTGTCGTTTAACGGTGAGCGAAGTTCGCTTACGTCAATCTCGTGGGCCGTGTGACGCTTCATTTCACTAGGTCGGAGCATTGTACTTTTATAAAAAGTTACAAGGCTCTTTAAAAAAGCATCGGCGGAGTTTTCTCCCCGGCTCCACTGGAACACGGCGAATAAAGGTCCGTTGCTTCCATCCTTATATATTCCAGCCCGTACCGGCAATAACACGTGGCAGGCCAAGGCCTGCTTCACGATACAGTGTTGTCTTTAAACTCCGAAATGGGGCGGCTCGTCATGTGCCCGCTCTAAGCAAGAGAGGTCAGGTATGGTGGAGTTCTTGGTTTTTCTCTGTGTCATCTTTCCCGTTCTGGCGGGAGGCGCTGCTTTTCTGGATAGAAGCAACGCGCTGAAAAAACGGCTGGTCACAGTCACAGGCGGGGTGTTGACTCTCGCCTCAATAGCCCTGGCCCTGCGCGGCGGTGGCTCAATTCCTTTTAGCTCGGCCTTGGCCGGAGCCATGAGCACGCCGATACATGTGCTCGATCTGGCGCTTCTGTGTCTTATCGCCTACATCGGCTGGCGCAGAAGCCATCGTCTCATTCTGACGCTGGCTGCGGTGCAGTTGGCCGGAATGTTCGTTCTGGGCAGCTATCTACACCCGGAAGTAGCGGCAGAGGCACCGGCCTTCACGGTGGACAGCCTCTCCCTCACCCTGGTGCTGGTGGTTTCCATCATAGGCTCCCTGATCGCTTACTACGCCATCGGCTACATGGCGGAGCACGAAAGGCATCTGCACCTTGTGCGGACAAAGCAGCCGCGTTTTTTTGCGATCATTCTGGTCTTTCTCGGTGCCATGAATGGCCTGGCCATGGCGGACAATCTCAGCTGGATCTACTTTTTCTGGGAAGTGACCACCCTGTGCTCCTACCTTCTGATTGCGCATGACGATACCGAAATAGCCAATACCAACGCCGAACGCGCCTTGTGGATGAACATGGCGGGCGGCGTGGCCTTTGTGCTGGCCCTGCTGTGGCTGCAAAGCGTTCAGGGCACCCTTTCCCTGACCGCCTTGCAGGCAATGGCCCGGAGCGGGGCAAAAGAGGCGGCCTTCCTGCTGCCGGTGGTGGCCCTGTGCATTGCCGGTTTCACCAAGTCGGCCCAGGCTCCCTTCCAGAGCTGGCTGTGCGGGGCCATGGTCGCGCCCACGCCGGTTTCGGCTCTGCTGCATTCCTCCACCATGGTCAAGGCGGGCGTATACCTTGTATTGCGCCTGGCACCCTTGAGCCTCGGCACGACCGTTTCCACCATGATTGCGGTGTGCGGGGCCTTCACCTTCCTGGTTATGGCCGCTCTGGCGGCAGGCCAGAGCAACGGCAAAAAAATTCTGGCCTATTCCACCATATCCAACTTGGGGCTGATTATAGCCTGCGCCGGCATCAACACTCCGGCGGCCATTGCGGCGGGCATGCTGCTTCTGGTGTTCCACGCGATTTCCAAAGGCCTGCTCTTTTTGTGCGTAGGTGCCATTGAACAGAAAATCGGCTCGCGGGATATTGAAGACATGCGCGGGCTGTTCCAGGTTATGCCTAAAACGGCCCTGGTCACCGCTTTCGGCATTGTGAGCATGATGCTGCCCCCCTTTGGCATGCTTCTGGCAAAATGGATGGCCCTTGAATCTTCGGTGGAGGCTTCGGCCATGCCCGTGCTTGTGGTTACGCTGGCGCTGGGCAGCGCATTGACTGTGCTCTTCTGGGGGCGCTGGGCGGGCATTTTGATAGGTTCGCTGAATCCCCGGCTTGAGCTTGCTCCGGAAACGCAGGAAGCCACCATGGGCTTTGCCGTGCGTAGTTTGACCATAGGCGCGGCGGTCATTTCCTTCTTCGCCCCCCTTTTGTACCTGTGGCTGGTGGAGCCTGCGGTGCAGGCCATGTTTGCGGACGTAAGTTCCCTCTCCTTTAACGGCTGGTATGGCGGCGTGGGCAACCGTTACGGTATTTTTGCCGTCTACCCCCTGTATCTGCTCATTGCCCTAGGCTTCTGGTATGCCTGGAACGAAACCAAAAAGCATGCCGTGAGCGGCCCCGAACTGCCGTACATGAGCGGCGTGCAGGCCGCGCAAAACGGCACTATAGGCTTTATTGGCCCCATGAAAGGCTTTGTTGAAGCCAAGGGCGGAAATTATTATCTGGACGCGTTTTTTGGAGAAGGCCGCCTTATCAGGCCGACCAACTATATCGCCCTGGCCCTGTTCGTCATGCTGCTCGGAGGTGTACTGCAATGATAGCCAAGCTCTTTTTCGGCCTCATAGGGCTCGCTGTAGCGCCCGTTCTCGGCGGCATCATCGCCGGACTGGACCGCCGCGTTACGGCGCGCATGCAGTCGCGCTTCGGGCCGCCGCTCTTGCAGCCTTTTTATGATGTGCTCAAGCTTCTGGGCAAAAGGCCGAGCGCGGTCAACGCCTGGCTGGTGCTGTGCTCGTACCTGACCCTGATGTCTTCGGCCCTGGCTGTTTTTCTCTTCTTTTTTCAGGCCGACCTTTTGCTGATATTTTTCGTCATGACCATTGGGGCGGTGTTTCAGGTCATGGGTGCCTTGTCGGTGAATTCCCCCTTCTCCCAGGTTGGCGCGCAGCGCGAGCTTTTGCAGATGCTGGCTTATGAACCGCTGATCATTATGGTCTTTGTGGGGATCGCCCTGAAAACGGGAAGCTTTAGCATTGAGAACATCTACGCCCTGGAGCAGCCGCTTCTGTTTTCCCTGCCCATCCTCTTTCTGGCCCTGGGCGTGGCCCTGACCATCAAGCTGCGCAAGTCGCCTTTTGACATCAGCACCTCGCACCACGGGCACCAGGAAATCGTGCGCGGGCTGCTCACCGAATATACCGGTCCGCAACTGGCTATGCTTGAGATAGCCCACTGGCTGGATGTGGTGCTCATACTCGGGCTGTGCTCCCTGTTCTGGTCTACAGGGATGATAGGCATGCTCGTTTTGCTGGCGGCAACCTACTTTGTCGAGATGCTGGTGGATAACATCAGCTCCCGTCTGACCTGGCAGTGGATGCTCACGCGCGTGCTGGCACCGACCATGGTCCTGTGCCTGGTCAATATCTTATGGCTTTACACCCTGTAAGGGAGGATGCGGACAATGAAATTCGACCTGCAACAGTGGATCAATACCGGCAGACTCAAGTCTCCCTGGGTGGCGCATTATGACTGCGGCTCGTGCAACGGCTGCGATATCGAAGTACTGGCCTGCCTCACCCCGGTCTACGATGTGGAGCGCTTTGGCATCATCAACGTGGGTAACCCGAAACAGGCGGATGTGCTGCTGGTTTCCGGCACCGTGAACCCGCGCAACCGGGTGGTTTTGAAAAATCTCTATGATCAGATGCAGCACCCCAAAGCGGTGATAGCCCTTGGTGCCTGCGGCCTGAACGGCGGAATTTTCCAGGAGGCCTACAACGTGGTCGGCGGCGTGGACAAGGTGATTCCGGTCGATGTGTATGTGCCGGGCTGCCCCCCCAAGCCTGAAGCCATTATCGATGCTGTTGTCGTGGCGCTTGGCAAAATCAAGGAACAACTTGAAAAGGCGGACCGGGGACAGGCCGTCAACGGCTGAGTTACGGCCCCTTCCCGCAAGGAGATCATAAAGCATGTTTGAACCGACATCCATAACTATTGATGAAGTCGTTCCTACTGCCAAGCGCATGCTGCACGATGGCTGGCGTCTCATTACCCAGACCGTTTTCGACCGCGGCGAAGAAGGATTCGACCTTTTCTTTCATTACGACAGGGAACTGGAAGAGCTGGACTTTAAGCTTTCCGCGCCCAGGGGCACGGTGATTCCGAGCATCTCCGGCGTATATTTCGCGGCTCTGCTTATAGAAAATGAAAACCGCGATCTTTTTGGAATCGCCTATGAGGGGCTGGTGCTTGATTTCAATCGCAGCTTGTACCTGGAAGAAGCCGGGGACCCCATAAACGCACCCTTCTGTAAAATATCCACCTTTACCAAACCCATACGGGAGGTCTGATTATGGCCCGGACTATCATTCCTTTCGGCCCTCAGCATCCCGTATTGCCCGAACCTTTGCACCTCAAGCTGACCCTTGAGGACGAGACGGTCGTGGAGGCCATCCCCGCGCTCGGCTATATACACCGGGGGCTGGAAGGGCTGGCCCGGGGGCGGGATTTTAACCAGATGGTCTATGTGGTGGAGCGCGTGTGCGGCATCTGCTCCTGCATTCACGCCCTGTGCTACTGCAACTGCATTGAAAAACTCATGGGCCTTGACGTGCCGCGCAGGGCCAAATACCTGCGGGTGATCTGGTCCGAACTGCACAGAATTCACAGTCACCTGCTCTGGCTCGGGCTCTTTGCCGATGCCTTTGGCTTTGAAAGCCTGTTTATGGCGCTGTGGCGCGTGCGTGAACGGGTTATGAATATTCTTGAAGCCACGGCAGGCAACCGGGTGATTATTTCCGTAAACATTATCGGCGGCGTGCGCCGGGACATCAACGGGGCCATGCTGCAACATATGCTGCTCGACCTGGATGCGATCGAAAAAGAATTAAAGCCCCTGTATTCCACCATGATGAACGACTACACCGTGCAAAAACGCACTGTTGGCGTTGGCGTACTCAGCAAGGAGCAGGCCTACGCGCTTGGTTCCGCCGGGCCGGTTCTGCGCGGCAGCGGCTGGGCCCAGGATATGCGCCAGCTCAAGTACGAGGCCTTTGAAGATCTCGACTTTGAGCCCGTGGTGGAACATGAAGGCGACTGCTTTGCGCGCAACAAGGTGCGCTTTCGCGAGGTCTTTCAGAGTATTGATCTGGTACGGGAAGCCATCCGAAAACTGCCTGACGGCGATCTGGCTGTCAAGGTCAAGGGCAACCCCGAAGGCGAAATCACCTTCCGGGTCGAGCAGCCGCGCGGTGAGCTTTTCTATTATGTACGGTGCAACGGTGAGAAAAATCCGGAGCGGGTGCGTATCCGCACGCCAACCTTTGCGAATATTCCGCCGCTGCTGGCCATGCTGCCGGGAGTCCAGCTTGCCGATGTTCCGGTTATAGCACTCTCCATTGACCCCTGCATCAGCTGCACGGAGCGCTAGTCCATCAAAGAAAGGAGAGAACTCCCCATGTTCATGACCAAAACAATTCTGAGCAATTTGCTGACCAAATATGCGACCAGGATGCACCCTGTTGAGCAGCGCATTCTTCCGGACGGCTTTCGGGGCCGCTTCAAATTCGCCATCGACAAATGCATTCTCTGCCGCCAATGTGTGCTGAAATGCCCGACGAAAGTCATCCGTATTGATCCCGAAGTCGGCCTCTGGGAGCGCGAGGTGATGGGCTGCCTCTACTGCGGCGTGTGCGCCGATGTTTGCCCTACGGGCTGCCTCACCATGACCAACGTATACAGGCCGCCGATCACTGAACCGGCTTTTTTGCGCTTTAACGTAAAGCCCCGCCCGGCAAAGAAAAAGGAACTCAGCCAGGAAGGGGAGATCAAGGCGGCTATTGAAGCCAAGGTCGCGGAAAAAGTCGAAGGAGGCAGCCGCTCGGGCAAGGTGGAAACCATGGAAGAAGACGCGGTTATCTCCGCTGCTGAAGCCAAGGCCGAAAGCCCTGAGGGAAAAAAGCCGGAGCCTGCAAAAAAAGGAAAGAGATAAGCCCTGGTACGAGAGTCTGTTTCTCAACTCTGCCAGAGGGCGCTGCACAGGGCCTGCGTCCGCGCCCCTCTGGATTCCCGCACGGGGCCTCAGGCCCCGTGACCCCCATCGCCGAAAAGCGACTCTGCCGATTTTTCGGCAATTGTGGGTGCAGGGGATATGGCCCATAGGCATTATGTAGAGCCCATAAAAAGAGAGACTTTCTCAACAAATCTGAGCCCCTGACAGCGCATACAGTCGATGCGTTGTCAGGGGTCGAATCTTTTTTAGATTTTTTCTTGCTTTTTGCCACGACTGTCTATAAAGAACAACAGAAGCCGCAAGCAACAACGCGGAAAAGGGTGGAGCATGAAAATTATAGCGTACGCGGAATTTTTTGATCGGCTGCTTTCGGCAACGAATATCAAGTGCCAGACGGATCTGGCCAGGGCTTTGGGGGTGCATCGTTCTGCTATAACCCAAGCCAAAACGCGCGATGCCATACCGCATAAATGGGTGTTACAACTGGCCCGGCATTTTGCGCTTTCTCCCGACTGGCTGGAATTCGGCACTGGCTCCCCCACAGGGGGGATGCCTGGGGGAACTCGTCCCGCCGGACGAAGGCGGGCAAAATCGTCAGGGCCGGGAGCTGTTCTTCAGGTCGCTGCCGCATCTGCCGCGCCTGCCGTAGATGAGTGGGATATCGTTCAGGTACCGAAAGTCGCGGCCAGGCTGTGCGCAGGGGGCGGTTCCTTTGAAGTGGAAGCCCAGCCCGTGTCAGCCCATCCTTTTCCGCGCTGGTGGCTTGCCAAGCTGGGCAACCCTGCGGACATGGTCTTTATGGATGTTGTCGGCGACAGCATGGAGCCGGGCATTTGCGATGGCGACACCGTGCTTGTGGAGCAGGGACGCGCCCGTGTAGACAGCCACTCCGTTCTTGCCGTGGGCCTTGCAGACGCCATCTACCTGAAGCGGGTAGAGCGCTGCGGCGATGGTCTTGTCCTGCACTCGGACAACCCCGCCTATGCCCCGATGGAAGTATTCGGAGATGAACTGGAGCATTTTCGCCTTATTGGGCGGGTGGTCTGGTTGTGCCGCGATTGCCGTTAGGGAAGGGCTGATTTATTTTTATCGGTATCAAACAGCGCGAGATGCCAGAGGCGTCGAGGCGCTGTTTGAGGTCAGCCGCAAAAAGCCAAACCTGAAAAATCGCGTGGAAGAGGCTACGGAACAAGCGGTTATAGAGTTCGCAATAGCATTCCCAGCGCACGGGCAAGTCCGAGCCAGCAACGAATAATGGCGATCGAAAACATTATTTTTTCGTGTATCTCGCTTTATTTGCCAATTCTACCATATCATTAACCATATCCCCCGCCTTTACACTCAAAGCTTCTGCAATCAAAATCAGCAAATCTATGCTCGGGGCTTTCTTTCCTTTCTCAAGATTACAAACGAAAGGCTTACTCACACCTACGCTATCAGCCAGTTGTTGCTGTGATAGTTTGGCGTTTGTCCTGTAAGTCTTCAAAATTTTTGACATATATTCTTTTGCAATTTTATCTTCATCGTCCATTTATCCATTGTATACAGCTTGACTTCTACAGCGGGTTAGCCTATAGACTAACAACATGTTAATCATTAGGCTAACGAGATTGGCCTTATTTATTAACTCACTGAAATAAAAGAAAATACTATCTCCTGCGTCATAAGTGTCAAAATTCTTTCCCCAAAGCGGTCTTGGAGTTGCACTATGCTTATTTGGTCTGGCTTCGGTATTTTCACTTTCATTATTCCTGTGGCTTTCATCGTGTGCGGAGAGTTGGTATCTGACCAAATTTTCGGCGGTGAATACAACTAAACCATTCTGCGAGGCTTATTCCTTCTCCTATCTGCTCCTCTGGTGTGGTTCATCGGGCGTAAGGTGAACTGCCGTGCAGCAAGAAAGCTCGTGGATATGGAAAGAGGAGAGGAAGTAAGAGTTAAGGGAAAGCATACGCTTTTCTTTGTGACTATGGAATATATCGCCCTTTTATGCGTGGCAGTCTGGATTTATCAATTCTTTATATAAGGAGGAAAGATGTCTGTTCTTGACACAATTAGAGAAAGTGGTCGCTGTCCTCAATGTAATGGAAAACTTGGCTGGAATCGCGTTATGTTAAGAGGTTTTACTGAAAATATTTCATAAATCATAAAAATAAAGAGGAAAATATGAGTTATATTTATGTTGATAGGACAGGATTTGAACACCCTAAATATTGCATGAGCTGTTCAAAAATAGACCGCAACTATTGGAAACAACCAGAAAAGGGCACTACGTATTGCACGGCTCATCAAAAGACTTTTTTAGAAGAACCATTCAAAACATATTACAATATGGGACAAAATAATTGCCCGTATTGTTATCCGAACTCTGCTGATTGATTCTTTGAAAATATTAAACTTGGAGGGGATTATGGCTGATAATCAAGGTCGGAGAACAGGCGAAGGAAAAATTGAAACTCATACCTCCCGCCCAACTGAAAACCCTCCTGCAAGGGGCGGAAGTAGTGGAGGAGGTGGAGTTGGAGGTGATGACGAAACAAGAAAGAAAGTTGAAAAGATATTAGATAAAAAATAGATATAAAATGCTAGTGGAAAAATTAAATATTATTCTGCTAGCATTTTTTTTATTTAATCAAAATAAATACATAATAATATATAGATAAATAACACTCAAAAAAAATTTTCTCTTCTATTATTTTTTAAGTATCTTCTTTTCAATTAAAGTACAATCAAGACATAATATGACACCTGACAAGTTAGCAAAATCAAGATAAATTTCTTCAAATATTAATCCACATATAGACTTTGACAAATTACTTAATGAATCTAAATGCTGAGTATTGTATACGATGGAGAGTTAACACGCAGATATAGAATAAGTATGTGCGGTAATCTATCGTTAAAGGCTTTCAAAGCAAAGAAAGACAAGCCAAACTTGAAGAAAGATTGAGAAATAAAGTCAATGCCCTTGCAGAGCAAGTCGACAAAAAATGCAAGGAAAGTGAAATTTTAACCAATAATTTTATCCTATGCCTTTTGAAAGAGTTATCCCACCCGAAGAAAATAGTGATTTATAAATCATAACAAATTGCCGTCTGTCCCCCAAAAGATTGCTTGACCTTGCCAGGTATTTTCCCGCCAAGGGAAAAACGCACGGACAGGAGTAGGGGCTTCTCAAAAAGCTTTTGGCTCTAGTTGCTTTAGCTGTTGAGACTTGATGCTATCAGCGAAAAAGCATTGATTTTCAAAGAAAACGATAAATGACTGCTGTCCCGGTAATTCCAAAGGGAATCTGGCTCTTCAACAGCTTGCGCAACTAGAGCCAAACTTTTTGAAACAGAACAGTTAAAGATATGCCCGCTTAGGCCGATAAGGGAAGGTAGGGGAGTGTTCAGCGCATGCCTTACGGCTTTGCGCCCAAGCCTTCCATATCTCTTTTGCAGCGAGGCTCCGCATGAAAGCGCGGCATGGCATACTTTATGTAGGATTATTCTTTTTTCTGGCCTTGAGCGGCACCCTGTCCGGGTGCGCGAAGCCGGAAGGCACCATGACGGCAGGCGTTCAGGACGGGGGCTGGAAGAGCTATGCGATTCGCGGGCAGGCCTTTGAAAACTGCGTTGGCTCTCCGGTAGTTGCGGCTGCGCCAGTGAAGAGTTCTTCGGCGCGCTACGCCAAGGCCAAGCCGAAAAAGAAAGGCAAGGGCAAGGTCCGCACAGCGGCCAAGCCGTCTGTCGCACCCGCGCCGGATTCGCTTTTGCAGCCGGATCTCATATGCCCACCGGGCTGCGTGTCCGCTTCTCGCATACATCCGGCAATCGCGGTGCCCCAGACAGGGGCTCAGACCGCGCCGCAGACTGCGCCACAAGCCGTACCACAGGCCCCGCCCCCGGCCCAGACCCAACCACAGATTGCGCCTCTTTCTTCTTCTCCTTCTGCCGTATCAGGATCGGCAGGCCCACCCGGAACAGCCGCTCCGTCAGGGGCCGCCGTAGCGCCGTCTTCCCATCTCATGCCTGTTCCTTCTCCCGCAACGCCCGGTGCTTCGGTGTCTCCGCGTGCAGATTCTCCGGCTTCGTCCTTGTCCCTCCAGCCGGTTCCAGCCGCCTTGCAACCTGTTCCTGCCGCGCTTCCGGGGGCTTCCGTCAAGTTTGACGCCCCGCCGCCAGCTATATCCGTTCCCTGACAACAGTATGCACATGCAGCAAGGGCCGACTCCTCCACCAGGCGGAGTCGGCCCTTGCTGCATGTGCTTGCTGTCAGAAATTGCGGGGTCCAGGGGCCTGAGACCTCTGGCGGTCATTACACATAGTGCTCCACCTTGTGTAGCCAGCCTGAAGGGGCGGGCTGCAGGCCGGTTTGGAAGGCGGAATACAGTTCATAAAGGGCCCTGGAGTGGGCTCCGATTTCGCCTGTTCCGACTTTGATGACCGTGCCGTCTTCAAGCAGGTATTCATTCACCGGGCTGATCACGGCAGCAGTGCCGAAGCCTCCGGCCTCAATGATTTCTCCGGAAGCGACATCTTTAAGAAAATCATCGATTTTGATGCTTTCCTCTCTGGCCTTGATGAGGCCCAGCCTGCCCAGTTCGAGTACGGAAAGCGCGGTGATGGAGCGCAAAATAGTATCGGTAAAGGCCGGAATGACGAAGCTGCCGTCTTTGCGCACATGAAAATGGTTCATGGAGCCGACTTCTTCTATCTGGCTGTTGTCAGCGCTTAAGTAAAGCACCTGGGCCGCGTTCTGGGCGTAGGCGTGTTCTGCGGCCCGCAGGGAGGCGGCGTAATTCCCCCCGGCCTTGGCCTCGCCCGTGCCACCGGAAACGGCCCGGTGGAAGGTTTTGGTCACCAGAAGCCGAATGGCCTTGGAAAAACCGCCCGGATAATAGGGGCCGCTCGGCGAAAGCATGATGCAGAAAATATATTCCTTGCTCGGCTTGACGCCCAGGGCGTCCTGGGTCGCGAACATGAAGGGGCGGATATACAGGGAGGATTCGGGAAGCGTAGGGCACCACTCGCGTTCGACATCGATGAGCCGGTGCAGGGCCTCCAGATAGAGCGGCACGGGAATGGAGGGCATGCAGAGGATTTTTGCCGAGAGGTTGGAGCGCTCTGCATTCTTGTCCGGGCGGAAGGTGTAGATTTCCCCATCGGCATGCCTGAAGGCCTTAATGCCTTCAAAAAGAGTCTGGCCGTAGTGCAGACACATGGCCCCCGGCATGAGGGAAATCGGGCCGTAGGGGACGATGCGGGGATTGCGCCATTCGCCATCGGCATAGTTCATGAGGAACATATGATTGGTGCGCCGCGTGCCAAAGCCCAGGTTTTCCCCGGAAGAGGGCGGCATTTTACGCTCGGACTCGGGAAGAAGCTGATAGTCGATCCGCATGGGGAATACTCCGTGTATGCGCGGGCGGCAGGGAAAGCACTGCGCCGGATGCCCGCCGTGTGTGCCGAATGGAGAAAAGTGCGCTTTTTGCCGGAGCTTGTCAATATTGACGAAAATATCTGCCCGAAAACACAGCGATGACAGAAGAGAGCGATGACAGGAAGCTTTTTCTTGACAAGGATCAGGGTTTTAGGAAAACATATATAGAAAAGCATATATATTGTGCCGAGTTTCTTTTTTCTTAAACCCCTTCAAGGAGGATTTTTCTATGCCGCGAAAGACCAAACAGCAATCGCGCAGGGATTTTTTGATGCAGGGGCTGGCGGCCGTTCCCGCCTTGGCCCTGAGCGGCCTTGCTCTGAATGCTTCAGCCGCGTCCACGGCAAGGCAGGCGCCGCCAGGAGCGGTTATCGCGCCCGCAGCGCCCCCCCCTCAGGCTGGGGCAAGGCAGGTTGGGGGGCTTCTGGTCCGCGCCTATCAGCCCAGCTTTTTTACGCAGGAAGAGTTCGCCTTTCTTCAGGCGGCTGTCAGCCGTCTTATTCCCAAAGATAGTCTGGGGCCTGGAGCCTTGGAAGCCGGGGCCGCGGAATTTATAGATAATCAGATGCAAACGCCCTATGGCGTTGGGGCCAACTGGTATATGCAGGGCCCCTTTCATCCTGATGCGGACCCGCTCTTCGGCTACCAGCTCCCGCTTACGCCCAGGGAAGTGTACCGTCTGGGCATTGCGGAAGCGAACGCCTTTGCCGAAAAAAGCCAGGGCAAGCCTTTTGCCGAACTGCCGCCCGAACGGCAGGACGCGCTGCTCGCACTCATGGAATCCGGCGAGGCACAGTTCAGCAAACTGCCCTCCAAGACCTTTTTTGCCTTTTTGCTTCAGAACACCCGTGAAGGTTTTTTCAGCGACCCTGTTCACGGAGGCAACCGGGGCCTGGCAGGCTGGAAGCTCATTGCCTTTCCCGGTGCCAGGGCGGACTATATGGACTGGGTGGAGAGGGGGGAGAAGTATCCCTTCCCGCCGGTCTCCATCAGCGGAGAAAGGGGGTAGAACATGGCGAAAGTACTGCAAAAAGTTGATGCTGTCCTGGTAGGTTTCGGCTGGACAGGGGCCATCATGGCCAAGGAACTGACCGAGGCGGGCCTGCGCGTTGTCGCGCTTGAGCGCGGCCCGGCGCACGATAGCTACCCGCTCGGTTCCTATCCCCAGAGCATGGATGAACTGAGCTACAATACCCGCCGTAAAATCTTTCAGGATCTGTCAAAGGGTACCGTAAGCTTCAGACACAATGCAGAGCAAGCAGCCGTGCCTTACCGCCAGCTTTCGGTCTTTTTGCCCGGCACAGGCACGGGCGGAGCCGGGCTGCACTGGTCGGGCGTGCATTTTCGCGTTGACCCGGTGGAGCTTCGCCTGCGCAGCCATTATGAAGAGCGCTACGGCAAGAACTTCATTCCCGAAGGCATGAGCATTCAGGACTTCGGCCTCAGCTACAAAGAATTGGAGCCCTTTTTCGATAAGGCCGAAAAGGTCTTTGGAACCTCAGGCACAGCCTGGAGCGTCAAGGGCAAGATTGTCGGCAAGGGCAAGGGGGGCAACCCTTTTGCCCCGGATCGCTCGAGCGATTTTCCCCTGCCCGCGCAAAAACGCACCTATTCCGCCCAGTTGTTTTACAAGGCAGCTGAAGCGGCGGGCATGCATCCCTATGATCTGCCCTCGGCCAATACCTCTCAAACCTACACCAATCCCTATGGGGCCCAAATGGGGCCATGCAA
>DBDO01000030.1 GCA_002293605.1 Desulfovibrionaceae bacterium UBA930 | reverse complement strand
GGCCAGTGGAGAAAAAGCCATTCCCTTAGAAGAAATAGAGCACCGCCTTGACTTGGCAGATTGAATTTTCCCCAGAAGCCGACAAGCTTCTGACGCATCTCGGAGCTAACGCGGCAAAACAGATTGTGAAATTCATGCGAAAAAGAGTTTCCACTCTGGAGAACCCGCGTAGCATTGGAGAGTCAATGAAAGGCTCCCACTTTTCGGGCCTGTGGCGCTATCGTTCAGGCGACTATAGAATTTTGTGCGAAATACAAGACGAAAAAATTACTATTTTAGTTGTGCTGATAGGGCACCGAAAAGAAATTTATAAATCAAAAAATTGAGTCAATATTATGATATTCTGTGCCGAAAAAGAATATCCTGCTTCAGAGAAAAGAAAACTTGTGAGCATGGCTAAAGAGCTTTACGTGGCACTACAGCTGAAAGCTTTGGGCATAGCGGCCCCTATCAATAGCAAGAATTTAGGACGATAGCTTGTGGCTAAAAAGATAAGGTGTAGTAGCTCAGACTTGATCAAACAGTCATCTCCGTTTTGATGACTTCGGTTGTCCGGTTAGTTGAGCTGTCCGACCTTTGACGACATCTCTGCGTTCCGTTCAGGCCTTGCCGGAAAGCTGGATGCGCTATCCAAAGAGTAGAAATCAGTATCTGGCGGCATCCTCCAAGCTGAAGGCAGGCCGCTGCCGACCTGCTAAAAACCCGACAAAAAAGAAGCCTGATACGGTGATATCGGGCTCCTTACGTTTCTCAGCTTGCGTGGCGACATACATCGCCCCTGTA
The DNA here is from genome assembly GCA_002293605.1 of Desulfovibrionaceae bacterium UBA930. Taxonomy (GTDB): domain Bacteria; phylum Desulfobacterota; class Desulfovibrionia; order Desulfovibrionales; family Desulfovibrionaceae; genus Frigididesulfovibrio. Next base: position 2,508 of record DBDO01000030.1, on the reverse strand, counting down.
CCCGCTACCTCGCACCAGCGCAACACGCTTATCCGAAACTTATCCAAAACAAGAAAGGCGGTTAGCTCTTGTGAAACTAACCGCCTGAATTTTCTTGGTGGGTCGTGCGGGGATCGAACCTGCGACTCTCTGCTTAAAAGGCAGATACTCTACCTACTGAGTTAACGACCCAATCAGGAAGGTGGGTTTACCCCAATTGCGGAGCAAGGTCAATGCCCGGCAAGCCGCAAATATGCATTTTTCTTCATTCTGTCGCTGCCCTCCCTGAAAAAACTCCAAAAAGGAAAGCGGCATCAGAGGCCGGAGATCTCTCCGCCTCTGCCTACCACGGCCTCGCGCAAGGAAATCCGCCCGCCTGCCATCTTCAGCGCGTCCCGGCAGGCCTGGCTCAGGGCCTTGCAGCAGGGCACCTCCATACGCACCACGAGCAGGCTTTTCGGCCCGGCAGTGCGAACAATAGCGCCCAGTTGCCGCGCCAAAACATCGCCCCCTTCAAATTTGGGACAGCCGATCAGTAAGGTCTTACCCTTGGCAAGACGCCCGTGAAAGTCCGGTGCGGCAAAAGCGGCGCAATCCGCCGCCACCAGCAGATCCACCCCCTTGAGAAAAGGGGTTTCCGCGCGCAGCAGCATAATTTTCAGCGGCCAGCGCAAGGCCCCGGGCCGGGCAAAGGGGCTGTCGGCCCTGCCCTGCCGGAGGAAACGGGCACGCACCGCTTCTTCGTCAAAGGCTTCGGCCTCGCGCCGGATCACACGCAGGGCATTTTCCGGACAACCCGCAAGGCAGGCCCCCAGACCATCGCAGTAGATATCCGCAACAACCCTGGCCTTGCCCTCCACCAGGGCAATGGCCCCTTCCGCGCAATCCAGGACGCACTGCCCGCAGCCGGTGCAGCGTTCCTCATCGATTTCTATGATATCCCTGATCTTTTTTTGCATGANNGGCCTCCAGCTGTCCTTTCAGAAAAACAGCGCCGCATGCCCTGTTATCTCTTTCTCCCTATATCTTTCTGCAAAAATACGACCTGAGTTTAAACGCTTTTCTTCCCCCTGAAAAGGGGGTAGAATAACGGGCTTCGGTAGATGCCGATGCTCGCGCGGCCCTCAGGGCTCGCGCCTGCGCGGCCCTATGTTTTTCGGAGCCTTTGCGCAAACGACTCCCTCGTTTGCGACAGTCATCTTCTTTCTGTGAGGCCTTTTTGATGCGTGCCGGTGATCTTCTTCTTTCCCTTTTGCGCAAGGCAGTGGCCGAACTCGGCCACGCATGGCCGGGCAAGGCCGTGGTGGAGCCGCCCAAGGATAAAAAATTCGGCGATCTCGCCGCCAACTGTGCCCTGGTCATGGCCAAGGCAGCCGGACGAAATCCGCGCGAACTGGCCGAGGCCCTGGCCGAAAAGCTGCGCGCCGAATCCGGCCTGATCGCCGGGGTGGAAGTAGCAGGGCCGGGCTTTCTCAACGTAACCTTCTCCCCCGCCTTCTGGCAATCCTACATCCCCCTGGTGGAGGAAAAGGGCGAAGACTTCGGCGCTTCAAACGCGGGGCAGGGCCAAAAGGCCCAGGTGGAATTTGTCTCTGCCAACCCCACCGGCCCTTTGCACATCGGGCATGGACGGGGCGCGGCCGTGGGCGATAGTCTGGTCCGGATCATGCGCCGCGCGGGCTATGCGGTTTCCAGCGAATACTATATTAATGACGCGGGCAAACAGATGCGCACGCTCGGCCTGTCCATCCGCCTGCGCGCCCTGGAACTTGCGGGCAAAAGCGAGAGCCCCTTTCCGGAAGACGCCTACCGGGGCAGCTACATCATTGATATAGCGCGTGACATGCTCAGTGCCGACCCCTCCTTCCTCGATCTGCCTGAAGAAGAGGGCATTGATCACTGCTACGCGTACGGCATGCGGGTCATTTTTGAGGGGATCAAGCAAGACCTGGCTGATTTCAACGTGCAGCACGATGTCTGGTTCTCGGAACTTTCCCTGATCAAGGACGGCAGCGTGGAGCGCGCCCTGGAAAGCCTGAAGGAGGCCGGGCATACCTATGAGGAAGACGGCGCTCTGTGGTTCAATACCACGGCCCTTGGCGATGACAAAAACCGGGTGCTCAGAAAGTCTGACGGCAGCCTGACCTATTTTGCCTCGGATATCGCCTATCACGCCAACAAGTACAGCCGGGGCTTCACCAGCCTGACTGATGTCTGGGGCGCGGATCACCACGGTTATATTCCCCGTCTGCGTGCTGCCGTGGCCGCGCTCGGCCATGCGCAGGAGAGCTTTGGCGTGGTGCTGGTGCAACTGGTCAACCTTCTGCGCGATGGCGAACAGATCGCCATGTCCACCCGGGCAGGGGCTTTTGAGACCCTGGCCGATGTGATCAAGGAAAGCGGCACAGACGCGGCCCGCTTTATGTTTCTCTCGCGCAAAAGCGACAGCAAGCTGGATTTTGACCTCTCCCTGGTGCGCCAGCGCAGCATGGACAACCCGGTATATTATGTGCAGTACGCCCACGCCAG
>DBDO01000247.1:189-2650 GCA_002293605.1 Desulfovibrionaceae bacterium UBA930 | reverse complement strand
TTCTCAGGTTGGGTGGCGACTTACAACCGCATCGTTAAAATTGAGAGTGGAAACAGGAGAATTTGCACCTCTTGTCGCACCGGAGTCGCACAAAAAAAAGGTACTACCCCTCATAGAGAGATAATACCTTGATTTTCTGGTCGGAGCGACAGGATTCGAACCTGCGACATCCTGCTCCCAAAGCAGGCGCGCTACCAAGCTGCGCTACGCTCCGTCATACGCAAAAGGACAGGGCCGCCTTTTTCCACAGTCTGTTCCCCAAGGGGGCAACGCTGTCTTCTGAAAGCTCTAAAATAAAGGCGTGGCGGAAGCAAGGGAAAAGTCCGTGTTTCTGTCTTCCCAAACGCTTGCGCTCCTGCACCTTCTCTTTTCCTGCGTTTTCCTATAAAGCACGCTCCCGTCATTGTCATGCGGCGCTGCTGTCCGGCCTGCGCCCTGCCCTGTCTCTCAAATATTCCCGCATTCCCTCACATTTGCCTGATCGCTGGCTGACGCTTCTTTGACAGGACAGAAGGGTTTTCTTGTTATCTCTTTAATTTATTTAGATATATATTTCGTGGTCCTGATTTTGCATGTTTTTGAGTGAGCGATGGTCCGGGCCTTGCCCCGGCCACAGCACAAGGGAGACTCTATGCAAAACTCCATGTATACCGCGCTGTTCGGCGCTCTTGCCAACGAGCATCGCATGAACAGCATCGCCAATAATCTGGCGAACGTAAACACCACGGGCTACAAAAGGGATATGCTTTCCTTTCGGGATACCTTCAGTATGTATGCCCACGATCATATTATGGAGCCGCAACTGACCTTGCGCTCGGACAAGCTCTTTCCCGAGCCGCACCATGTGGCCCGGGTCCGCCTTGCCTATGCCAAGACGGATTTTGAGCAGGGCTCGCTGAAAATAACCAACGGTCCCTTTGATGTAGCCATTGCGGGCAACGGATTTTTCAAGGTGCGCACGCCGCAGGGGGATTTTTACACCCGTAACGGGCACTTTCGTCTGACGGCCGAAGGGCAGCTCATTACAGAACAGGGCTTTCCCGTGCTCAGTGACGGCGGAGAAATCACCCTGCCGCCCGGCGTCAGAAATTTTACTATCGCCGAAAGCGGGGACATCTACGGAGACGGCGTGCTGCTCGGCCAAATCGGCCTTGTGGGCGTGGATAATCCTTTGAACCTGGAAAAACTCGGCGGCAATATGTACCGGGCTCGTCCCGGCACGAATATTGAAGAGATTCCTGCCGAGGGCTATGTGGCCCAGGGCTTCCTCGAAGTGTCCAATGTGAACGCCGTGTATGAAATGGTCAATATGATCGAGGCCCAGCGCCAGTTTGAGGCCTATGCCAAGGTCATGCAGACAACGGAAGCCATAGACCGAGAAACAACCACCAAAGTGGGCAGAGGACGTGGGTAATGAATAACAGCACGCATATTTTTCAAGCGAATTTTCAGATCTTTCCCTCCACCCGGATGCGCCGGCCCGGCAAAAATATCCCCGAGGCGGCGGCCTGTCTGCTTATGGGCATACTGGAGCGGCTGCACCTTTGTCATGCGCCGCGTATTATCAGCGCAGAGTGCCTAACGGATGAGGCGCATATTGTCCAAAGCGAAGTGTAGCGCTGTGACGCGCTACTTTTTTCGGGGGGGCTCTGCCCTCCCGGACTCCTCCGGCAGGGAGGGCTGGCCCGCACCTCCATTTGCGGGGCTCTGGGGGGAGTGATTCCCCCAGGCGGGCTTTGGGGCAGCAGCCCCAATAAAGAGAAAAGATCCAGGAGGATAGTTCCATGATGCGTTCCCTTTGGACTGCGGCCTCAGGCATGGTGGCCCAGCAATTGAACATAGACGTTATTTCCCACAACCTGGCCAACGTGAACACCACGGGCTTCAAAAAAGGCCGGGCCGAGTTTGAGGATTTGATTTACCAGAACCTGCGTATAGCGGGCACGGTAACCGGCACGGACGGGGCGCAGACCATTCCCACCGGCATACAGGTAGGCCTTGGCGTGCGGCCCACCACCGTGCACAAGTTCTTCTCGCAGGGGGATTACCAGAACACCAGCAACCCCCTGGATCTGGCCATTGAAGGCGATGGTTTTTTTCAGGTGCTGGTGAATGGCGAAGAAGTCTATACCCGGGCCGGGGCCTTTAAACTGAACCAGGACGGTACCATGGTCACGGCCAACGGCTATGTGCTGCAACCCGAATTTACCGTGCCCGCCGAAACCAAGAACATCGTAGTTACGGAAAACGGGCATATCGCGGCCCTGGACGCCAGCGGCGAGGAATTGGCCGCAGCGGATATTCCCCTGTTTACCTTCATCAACCCGGCGGGGCTCGAAGCCAGGGGCCGCAACCTGTACACCACGACCGAGGCTTCCGGCGATGCTGTGGAAGGCGTTCCCGGCGAAGACAATGTGGGCACCATTGCCCAGGGCTTTCTGGAAATGTCCAACGTGGAAGT
>DBDO01000247.1:0-135 GCA_002293605.1 Desulfovibrionaceae bacterium UBA930 | reverse complement strand
GCAGCTCAAGCGCTCGTAATTTTTACCGCTCTTTTGGGATAACGCCATGCAAGCCGCCCGCTTCCCACGCCAAGCCGTCCTCAGCGCTCTGCTCTGTCTTTGCCTTGCCCTGGCCCTGTGCGCAAGGGCGGCCCA